>JAYSRS010000486.1:0-10448 GCA_043720935.1 Saprospiraceae bacterium | reverse complement strand
AAAAAATCGAAGATTTTTTAAACAAAAAACAACGTCACCCCTGTAGATTGCTTTCAATGGCGATTTTTGAGCGTAGCGAAAAAGAGCCAGTAAACCGTATTAGGAAATTTAAGATGATTCATGTTTGCTCTTTTAAGTTGCTTAAAGGCTTCAAATTTTCTAAAAATAGCTTATTTTTGCAGCTAAAATAATAGAAAAATGCGTAAGTTCAATACATCGGGCCCAAATATTCTTGAACAACATTACACGCTTCCCCGTCTTGATTGGATAGAAAAAGGTAAGGATTTGGTTTATACCAGCCGTTATTTCACGATTTGGGCACCGCGCCAAACGGGAAAAAGCACCTATTTTCAGTTGCTTGCCGATGTTCTGCGTGAGGAGGGATAGCGAAGGACGAAGAAGGTAATGTTTGCTTTCGCGTACCGTTGTATCAAAAATGTCTTTACATGGCGTTTTATCCGTACATGAATGGTGAAGGCGAGCGCATCGGAAAAATGGTTGACGGAGACGATTATTTTACAGAAAATGGCTTATTGTTGATTGATAAAGTCATTGAAAGCTACAAAAAATATGCTTTACGTCGCAGTTTTAAGTATTTTAGAGAAAAAAGCAAAAATGGAAAATATCTGTTGACGCTCAAAGAAGCCACGCTCGTTTACAGTTTTGAAACCTATCTCAATGCTTTTTTAGCAGTTGTGGAAGGCAAAAGTTATATCGAAGCACAGACGGCTTTGGGGCGTACCGATTTGTTAATCAATGTCAATAATCAAGAATTTGTTATCGAAGCTAAAATTTATAGCGATATTACACAATTCAAAAAAGGTAAAAAACAACTCGCTTATTATGCCAAAAGTTTAAGCCTTGACTCGGCTATTTACCTTGTTTTCCTAGAATCGGATATTAAAAACGATAAAATAACAGAAATACCCGAGACAATTGACGACGTTCTAATTAAAACCTACTTAGTGCCTTACAATTTGGAGACAGATTTTTAAAAAATAGACCCCTCAGTATTTTTCCTTATTTTTATCGAAAAAGCCCTTATACGAATGCGTACAAGGGCTTTTGGCGTTTTAGACCAATCATTCATTAAACGCTTCAAATTTTATATCGTCCATCAGTATTTTTTTATCGCTACGCGGCGAATCTAGCCAAAATTTAATTTGGTCGAACGATTTTGAAGGAATTTTAATGTCCAACCAAATTACCCGTTGTTCGTTGTCTCTTTCCATTAATCGTTGCGGACGGAGTAAAAAAGACTTAACTGACGCGCCGTTTTCTTGAAAATCAACGTTGATAGTGGCCATGTTCCATTCTGTCCATTCTCGAATTGTTGAACGGAAAATCGCGGTTACGCGCAACTATTTTTTACCTTTTATACTGAGGGGCTCTATTTTGTATTGCGTTGACATTCTATGCGCGCTGTCAACGAATAAAGAACGTTTTTCATTGATAATATTGTGTAAATCAATGTTTTGGCTCGTATCTGCTTCAAAATCGTTTTGGTAAATGACAGCTACATCTTTACGTTCATCCGTAAAATCATATTTATTATCCAGCAATTTATCAGCTTCTCTCGGCACGTTCCAACGGCCAATGACGCGGCGTAAATAAGCGGGTGTTACATCATCTTTCCACAATCCGCCGCCGTGTCCTTGATAAATAAGCCATAAATTTAAGTAAATGCAAACGCTTGCAGCAATGCCAAATAAAATTTTGCGCGGGGTGTTTTTATACACGACGGTCAAAAAAGCGGCCAATGGAAGGGCCAAAAATGGATAAACCTGAATCATCTGTCGTTGACCCAATCCACCGCCGTACCACCAAATATTGTGCGAAAAAGAGACGTAAACGAACAGTAAAAAGAAGACGAAAATACTTGAAAACAAGGCGCGCTTTTGCTTGAATAGCTGCCAAAAACCCGCGATTGCGAACAAAAAAATGGGCGAATAAACCAACCAGCCGCGTCTTGCACTAAACAAACCGTCTATGATGTGCGGGTGTTTCCATTCCATGTAATCGGTTTTTCCGTAGCTATCGTATAAGAAAAAACCTGACGTTGTTTTCCAATAAATCACTTGAATTGACCCCAAAGCGAGGACGACAAATGCTGCCAAAATGTATTTTGAAAAGTGTATTTTTATTAGATTAAACCGTTCAATAAACGTGTTTTTGTTGTAAACGCCCCAAAAAATGGGTAGAAACACCGTCAACATTTCAGTTGGACGCGCTAAAATCGCCAAACCTAAGCAAAAACCGATGCTCAATGCCTTTTTTACTGAGGGGCCTGTTCCAACGTTTTTTGACGTGTCATAAAAGCCTATGACGTTGAAAATCATGAGGCAATACAACGTAAAAATATAGCTATGCGTTTGCGGTGACGAGATACCTGCATACTCTAAATAATTCGTCGCTAAGACGTAAAGCAATAAGATTGAAGCAGTTACGCTTTCAGAAAAATTCAGTTTTAATAGTATTTTCCGCAAATACCACAAGCCTACAAAGGCCCACAGTAAGCTCCAGAAGTGAATCGTAAACTGATAAATTGGTGAAAATCCGTCCGCTTCAAAGCCCAAAGGTTTGGCCAAAAAATGCGCCACAAAGAAGGCAGGCGCATACATGACGGCCATACCCGCCGAGTATTTCATAATCAAATTGTCATTTGCCGTGCAAGGTACAGCCGCGTAAAAATCACCGCCTTGATATTGGTATTTTTTATCCAATTCGGCGTGAAAAACGACTTTTTTCAGGTCTTTGTAAATAAAAATCGCGGGTAAATAGTAGTAATAACCACATACGTCCCAACTCAAAGCGGCTTCGGTGTGCGCTTTTTTCCATTTTGGATAAAAAGATAGATTCGCGTAGGCAAGAACGGCGATGCAAATGAGATAAGCGTATTTCGAGAGCGTCATTGCTATTTCGGATTTCAGATTTTATGGCCCACTGATTGGAGTGATGCGACTGATTTTCACTGATTTTAATTTTTTGTCATTCAGAAGGAAACTAAAATCAGTGTAAATCAGTCGCATCAGCCTAATCAGTGGGCCATTTTGTAAGAAAAAAACCGAAAGCCGTGTTGCACAACTTTCGGTTTCTGATTTTCACACGTTATACATACACCCCAATTACGTGCGGAAAAGCGGGCGGTCAGGATTCCAAATACCGAATGGAATCATCACCAAAATCAGCAAGATAGCCGCCAAAAACCAGAAGAAAGCCGTGCGGAATTTCCCTGCGTCGCTCACTTGTTTTTTTGCTTTGATGCTGCCAATTTGCGCGATAATTATCCCGATTATCATGCCCGTCATGTGTTCGACGCTCCAAAAACGGAGTTCTCTGTCCTTCATCGCCCCCTTCATATCCGTAAAAATAGCGGCCATCATGGGGCTAACGCCACTGTACAAAATCAAGCCGATGACCAATTGAAGATGGAGTGAACCGATGAAAAAAGAGTTGAATTTTTTGTCGGTTGCTGTCCATTTTCGACCCGACGAAAAGCCTTCGTAATTGCGGTAAATGGCCCAAACGGCTAGAATCAAAACGACCCAACGCAACCATGAATGGCTTAAAAGTAAAAAGTTATACATTGAAAATCAATTGTTTAGTAAGAAAAAGGAGATTAGTTGTCTGTTAGAATAGTATTTATGTGGCCGCAAGGTAATGCCCGTTTTTCATTTGCCAAATTTGGAAGGCAGTAAGTTTTTTTACCGATGAAAAAACAAGGCATTTACAATTTCCACAGAAATCAAAATAATCACAATCCATTCTAAAAAAGTGCCTTCGCGGTGGTTCAACACATCCGTAAAAAGGCGCAAGTTATTCTCAACAATTTGCAAGCGATAATCCAAGTCTTTGAAACGAGCGAAAGTGTCAAAATTCGTTTTCAGATTTCGATTCAAATAATTCAATTCTTCGTCGTCCCATACCATGTTTGGGTCGTCAAGAATGTAGAGATTGTCAACGATAGAGTTTTTGATATTCAATGTTTTACCAATAAAACGCAGCAATTCTTTTTTTGAGACGCTCAGTTTTCCTTTGAGTTCCAACTCTGTCGTCAACTGACGCGACGATTGTAGCAAGCCTTCGGTGAGCAACTCGTAAAACTCAAACGCAACGGATTGCCCAACGTTGAGCATCACGATGCGACATACTGAGGGGGTCACCTTTGGCACGACGACGACGTTGTTTTTGACCGACGAACGGGTCGTTTTTTCGTCGGTTTCCAACAAATAAGTCTCCGAAATGTCCACTTCAAGCGGTTTTTCGGCATAATTCTTCACAAAACGGATAAATTCGCTTTTATGTGTTTCGTCGTAATTACCAAAAACGACAACGCCGTAATCGAAAATGGACAAATAACGATGCTCATTTTCAAAGAAATAAAACAATTCAGAGTTGTTGCCCGAATGCACGTCGGCGCGAAATTCAGCGCGGAGTTTTTTCATATTGAAAGACTCGGCGACTTGGAAAGCCTCTATTTTTACCAGCATAGCGCGGTGATGTCAAATTTTAATTATTAATACGCTTTCAAACAAACAGGCGTCATAATCACATTGTTTTTACCCGTCGGCGTCAATTTTCCCGTTTTTTCGTCAATCGAAAACGCCACCACATTATTTGAATTTTGATTGGCCACCAACAATAATTTCCCGTTTGGTGTAATCATAAAATTGCGCGGTGTCTTGCCTTGCGTCGGCTCATACGCAACGAATTCCAAAGTCCCATCCGTTCTTATTTTGAAAATCGCAATCGAATTATGTCCTCGATTTGAGCCATAAACAAAACGTCCGTTGGGATGCACAAAAATTTCTGCCGTCGTATTTTGCCCTTTAAAATCACTCGGTAAAGTGCCGATTGACTGCAATTCTGTTAAAACATTCGTCACTTTATCAAACGCATAAGCATTTATTGTTGCGCCTAACTCATTGATAACGTAACCAAATTTATGGTTTGGCGACCAATCAAAATGCCGAGGCCCTTCGCCTGTTGCCGTTGCGATACTGTTTTTTAAGGTCAATTTTCCATCTGCCGATTTTGAATAAGTGATGATTTTATCGGCACCTTTGTCAACCACAAAAACCGCGTTGCCATTTGGCGATTCCAAAATCTGGTGTGCCAAAGGCTTCTCTCCTTCATCGCGTCTCATGCAAATCGAGTCCGTCAAACCGCCGTCCGCTTTGACTTTATAACTCGCAATCGTCCCCGTTGAATAATTGGCAACAAAAACAAATGCGCCTTTTTTATCCGTCGAAACATGGCAAGGTGCAGCACCGTAGCTTTGTACTTCATTGATTATCAACAATTTACCCCCCTCAGTAATTTTGTATGAAACAACACTTCCGAACCGTGCCGACGCATCACCCCCATTTTCTGCTACCGCATAAAGGTATTTTTTATTGGGTGAAATGGCCAAAAATGATGGATTATGAATGTCCGTTGTTGAGTCAATCACCGTCAATTCGCCTGTCGCGTTGTCCATTTGGCACGTATAAATACCGCGTGCTTTGCCATCTACCCAGCCCATATTTTTGGTATATGTGCCAACAAAAACGAGTGACGTATTCGCCACTTTTTTCATTGATGCGTTGGTTTGAGCCTGTAAACCGCCCGAAATGAGCAAAATAATTGCCGCCACTAATAGATTTTTCATTTTTTAATCGTTTTTAAAATTTTGGGAAAGGTATCATTTTAAGGAATTAAAAATTAAAAATTAAGAATTAAAATGGCGAAGCATTGAAAAATGCCTGAATCTTAGAATGCCTTTCCTACATTTGCCCATCCTTTTTTGTTCCGTAAATAATTTAGTCCATCAACCTTCAATACTAACTAGCTCGCTTAATTTTTAATTTTTAATTTTCAATTCACCCTCAATGCTCCTTTTTGACTTACAAATACCTTTCAGAGACCCCGTTTTTGTCTTCGCATTGCTTTTATTGATTATATTTATCATGCCTATTTTGCTCCGCAAAATACGCATTCCGAGCATCGTAGGCTTGATTTTGGCAGGTGTGGCTATTGGGCCAAAAGGATTCGGCATTCTTGAATTTAACGAAGCGATGCGGCTCTTAGGAACGGTCGGTTTGCTCTACATTATGTTCCTTGCGGGGCTTGAAATTGACTTTCGAGACTTCCAACGCAACCGCAATAAAAGCATCGTGTTTGGTTTCCTAACTTTTGCGATACCCCTCAGTATAGGCACGTTATCAACGCTTTATATACTAAATTTTTCCTTTATATCTTCTCTCCTACTCGCTTCCATGTACGCGACGCACACGCTCATCTCCTACCCGATTGTCTCGCGTTTGGGCGTAACAAAAAACGAAGCTGTCACTATCACTGTCGGTGGTACGATTATCACAGACACCGCCGCGTTGCTTTTATTGTCCTTCATAACGGCTACGGCGAAAGGCGGTACTTTTCAAGACATTGCCTTGAAAATGTCCATTTCATTCGCGCTTTTTCTCGTCGTAACGCTTGTGATTTTACCGCATTTGGCGCGTTGGTTTTTCAAAAATGTGGAAGCCGAAGGCTCATCTCAATTCATTTTTGCCCTTTTACTGGTCTTTTTATCGGCAGTTGCGGCAGAATTGGCGAACGTTGAACCGATTATCGGTGCATTTATGGCGGGTTTGGTCTTAAATCGGCTCGTGCCGCACGCGTCGGTTTTAATGAATCGCATTAATTTTACAGGCAATGCGTTGTTCATTCCCCTGTTCCTGATTTCAGTCGGAATGCGCGTTGATTTACGGGTTTTAATGGCCGATATTAACGCTTGGAAAGTCGCCGCAACCATTATCATAACGGCTTATATCACCAAATGGTTGGCGGCATTTATTACGCAAAAAATATACGGTTATTCGACGACCGAACGGCAAATTATCTTTGGTTTGGGTAGCTCTCACGCGGCGGCAACATTAGCGATTATTCTCATTGGATTTGATTTAAAGCTCTTCGATACGGCGGTGCTAAACGGCACAATTTTGATGATTTTGATTACCTGTTTGGCCTCCACTTTTATTACAGAAAGTGCCGCTAAAAAATTGGCAATCAATGAATTAGAAAAAATGTCGGCAGATACTGAGGGGGTCGAACGCATCTTGATTCCCGTCGCAAATCCAGCCAGTTTTGAGCAATTGATTGACTTGTCTATCCTCGTCAAAAATCCACAATCGCAAGAACCCATTTTCCCTTTGACGGTTGTCAATGACGATGCCGAAAGTCGGCGACGTATTTTATTAAATGATAAATTGTTTGCCAATGCCGTGCGCCATGCAACGGCGGCAGAAGTGGGCGTTGAGGTCGTCTCACGCGTGGATTTAAACGTTGCGGGCGGCATTGTTAGGGCGGTCAAAGACTTGGCAATTTCGGATATTGTAATTGGTTGGAACGGCAAACCATCGGCGGTTGACATATTTTTTGGAACAATTATGTCGCAAGTTTTGGAACACACAACGCAGACCGTTTTGGTGTCCAAAATTCTACAACCTGTCAATACGTTTCGTCGGATTATCGTCGTCGTGCCTAAAAATGCAGAGTTAGAAACAGGTTTTGGCCGTTGGCTGACGATTTTGCAGCGTTTTGTGTCTCAACTCGGCGCGCAATTAGAGTTTTTTTCTGTCGAAACACCCCCCTCAGTATTTCAAGCATTTTTGACGAAAAAACACGTCTCTTTACAACAAGCGGCTTTTCGTCACCTCGATTTTTGGGAAAATCTAGAAGATATTTCAAGCAAATTGAAGCAAGAAGACCTGCTAATTGTCGTTTCTGCACGGCCACATTCGTTGAGTTTTACCAAAATCATGGAGCGCATTCCCCGCGTTCTGTCGGCCAATTTTGAGACGGCTTCGTTCGTTATTTTGTTTCCCGAACAGGCGTTGCCGAAAGAAATTGAGGGTGTTTCACAACAGTTTGTGTCTTAAAATAACAGGTTCGTTTTTTAGATAACTCTCCAAGGGCTACAAACCCTTGGAAAGTTACGACCGCAAATATTACTCGCTATACATTTCTTAAAATCGTTATTCGCCAGGATGATACGTCCGTTCCGCATTTTTCACGACATCTTCCTTGTAAAACAATACGTCTTTAAATTGCCCCGTCGTGTACATCGTCAGTTGGTCTTTAAAATGCTTGGATTTCGGGTCGCCACTTTCGCCACCTGCCAACAATGATTTTGCTTTGATTCTAGCCCCAAATTCCACCGCGCAAATAAAACTATTGCCACCAACGCCGTATCTTTTTTTCGTATTTGAATAATATTTGCTGTTGTAAGAAGGCAATGAACCCCATAAGGATGACGCAAACCCAACAGGTGTACTTGCTTGATTGTCATCGTATTGTGATTGAATGTCGCCCGTCAGTCGCTGAAAACGATTCAACGCACCCCACGGCATTTCCCATTTGCCAAACTTCCTTTTTAAATCATTCACGACGGCCATCAGCGGCGTTAACAATTCGCTCGCCGAAGCAGTTGCGGCCATTTTTTTAGTGTTGAAAACTTGGTCGTCTTCGCCTTCTTCGATGTACAAGCGTTGTATGGAAGGCGTCAGTTTTTGCGCCCATTCAATGGCCAAAGTCGTTGCAACAGAGTTTTCGGCACTCCGATAATTCCATTTTCTAAGTTCGGCAATCGGCTCTTTTAGCGGCTGATAAAAGGAATCATTAGGCGTGATTTGCGTATCAAAAGCCTTGATAAGTGCAGGAATTAAAACCTCAAAAGCCGCCAAATAGGTATCATAACCCGATTCAATTGCCTTATCAATCGTATAATTTTGGCCTTTTTCCAAGACGCGAACGGCGTTGATGCCTCTAAAATTCTCACCATCGGGCGCCATGTAAGGTCGGAAATCCGCTTTTTTCGGGCTGTTACCTCCCGCACACGTGAATGGCGTCGAATTGCAATTTTGCAACCAACCATTTGTCGGATTGTAGCTGTGAACGGTCTCCGAAACGGGGTGCAATCCTTGCCATTCCGTTGCCGAAATTGCCCCATCCATGACCTTCGACCAATTGAATTTTTTATCTCTAATCGGGATAAAATTGCCGTGCCAGAAGGCGATATTGCCTTTATTGTCCGCAAAAACGGTACTATTCGACGTGTTTTGCTTCAAATCCATGATGTTTTTATAATTGTCAAAACCCGTCGCTTTTGTCCGTTTCCAACTCTGAATGAGGCTCAACATCGAACGGTTGTGCGATTTCAAACTTATCCATTTACCATCTCTTTTAGCCATAACGGGGCCGTGGTGCGTGGCGTAAGTGGTGATGGCTTTGGTTTTCAAAACACCATTTTCGAGGTATTTTAGGTGGGCAATTTTAGTCGTTACAGGTCTTAATTTGCCGTCATATTCGTAAGATAACTTATTGTTTTTTCGATTGATTGTCTCCGCATACATATCTGCGACATCCACGTTGCAAGACGTGTGCATCCAGCCACAATTTTCGTTAAAGCCTTGATACACAAAGAATTGTCCCCAAGTGACAGCCCCGTAAGCGTTCAAACCTTCTTCACTTTGAACTTGAATTTCTGGCCGAAAATAGAACGTAACGTGCGGATTGATGTATAAAATGGCATTGCCCGAAGCCGTTTTTGATGGCCCAAAAGCGAAGCCGTTTGACCCTGTTTGATGCTCCAAATCTTTGGGTGGTGCGTAAGACATTTTAGTATCGCCCGAATAAAAATTCTTCAATTCTTCAACGCTCAAATCTGCCGTATTGATGGCCCCGATACTGCCGTCCGTCCACAAAAGTGGATACCACGGCTCAAAATGCGTCAACAACGCGGGTTTTACTGAGGGGTGTGTTTTCAAAAAATAATTGATGCCGTCGGCATAGGCAACGAGGAGTTTTTTAAGCCACGGTTCGGCTTTTTTATAATCAGCAATCGCCTCTGTGGAATCAATTAAAAGCCTAATTTGCAAGTCGTTATACAACGTGGATGCGCCTTTTATTTCTGACAGCCGCCCCAGTTTTTCGATGTAATTGAGTTCAATTCTAGGAAAATCATCTTCACATTGTGCATATAGAAGGCCAAAAACGGCGTCGGCGTCCGCCTTTCCGTAGATGTGCGGAATGCCCCAATTATCACGAATAATCGTCACTTGTTTGGCTTGAATTTGACAGCGATTGAGTTCGGCATCTGTTAGTTTTTGAGCAGTTAGGCTCATAGAAAAGCCAATAAAAACGCATAAATAGGCCGTAATGAATTTCATAATTAAAGTTTTATTTTGAGTGAAAAATAGATAGTGATAAGCTTTCATTTTATGGCTCATGTTACGCAAGTGGCTAAAATGGCCCACTGATTTTAGGGATACGACTGATTGATACTGATTTTTTTCTATAAGGAACGCGAAATAAATAAAAGCACATTTTATACGCACTGTTTTTTGCTTCGCAAAAAAGGCGTGTGAAAAAAATCTATCAGGGCGAGCGTGTATTTTTTGTTTAAAAAT
>JAYSRS010000485.1:0-3638 GCA_043720935.1 Saprospiraceae bacterium | reverse complement strand
CATCGCGGCAATTGCCAAATCTCGCCCCGTCCGCAGTTGTCCGTCGGTTTGCAACGTCACACGGTCGCGGAGTTTATTTTTCACCAAAACTTGGTGCGTTTCGGCCAAGCCCAATTCCCACGGAAGTCCCGCATGACGCACGCTACTGAGGGGGGACGCACCCGTGCCACCGTCGTAACCCGCAATCAAAATTTTATCGGCTTTTGCCTTCACAACACCTGATGCAATAATGCCCACACCCGCTTTTGAGACGAGTTTGACGTTAATATCGGCGTCAGGATTGGCATTTTTAAGGTCATAAATCAATTGCGCCAAATCTTCAATGGAGTAAATATCGTGGTGCGGCGGCGGTGAAATCAAGCCCACGCCAGGTGTTGAATGCCGTACTTTTCCAATCCAATCATCCACTTTATGGCCTGGCAACTGACCACCTTCGCCTGGCTTCGCGCCTTGTGCCATCTTGATTTGCAACTCTTTGGCTTCGCTCAAATAGTAGGAAGTGACGCCAAAACGACCCGAAGCGACTTGTTTTATCGCGCTGCGTTCCCAATCGCCGTTTGGATTTGGCGCGTAGCGACGTTCGTCTTCGCCACCTTCACCCGAGTTTGAACGGCCTCCGATGCGGTTCATCGCAATCGCCAAAGTTGAATGCGCTTCGTGCGAAATTGAACCAAAAGACATTGCACCCGTTGCGAAGCGTTTGAAAATATTTTCAATCGGTTCAACGTCTTCAATCGGAATCGCCGCGCCTTTTCTGAAAGTCAAGAGGCCCCTCAGTGTCAAGGCTTGAATTTCCTGTTTATTGATGAGTGCCGAGTATTTTTTGAAGACACCATAATCATTCGTCCGCGTCGAAAGCTGCAACAAATGAATCGTTTGCGGATTAAACATGTGCGCTTCACCTTGCCGTTTCCATTGATAAACGCCGCCTGCTTCCAAGTTTTTCGTCAATCCCAACGGCGTTTCGATGAAGGCCAAACGGTGTTTTGTCAAGGCTTCTTCGGCAATGCCGTCGAAAGACAAGCCTTTAATGCGGCTCACAGCCTTGTAAAAACACTTGTCAACCACTTCGTTATCCAATCCTAAAACCTCAAAAATTTGCGCCCCTGCATAGCTTTGAATCGTCGAAATACCAATTTTCGACATGATTTTCAAGAGACTTTTGCCACAGGCTTTGATGTAGTTTTTTTGAGCATTGTATTGAGCTTCAAGCTGTAAGCTACAAGCTTCAAGGCTAGACGCCGCGTTACTTGTAGCTTGTAGCTTGCAGCTATCAGCTATTGTTGCAAACGCCAAATACGGGTTAATTGCTTGAATACCAAAGCCCACGAGGGTGGCCAAATGATGCACTTCCCAAATATCACCCGCTTCAATGACGAGGCTTGCTTTTGAACGCAAACCAATCCGCACCAAATGATGATGCACCGCACCCGCCGCCAAAAGCGAAGGCATCGGGGCGTTCAAAATATCGGCGGCACGGTCGCTCAAAATCAGAATATTCACGCCGTGACGCACCGCACTTTCAGCCGCCGCACAGACTGTATTAATCGCCGCTTCCAACTTGCCTTTGTCGCCTTCGGCATCGAAAGTAATGTCAATCACTTCGGATTTAAACTTTGGATGCTTGATATTTTTGAGCAATTCGATGTCCGAATTCTTCAAAATCGGTTGTTCCAAACTGATGAAATGTGCCGCTTTTTCGGTTGGAATCAAGATGTTTTCGCCCAAACCCAATTTAACATGAAGCGACATAACGGCCCGTTCCCGAATCGGGTCAATCGGCGGATTCGTCACTTGCGCGAACAATTGCTTGAAATAACTGCTCAAATGTTGTGCGCGGTGACTCAAAACGGCCAACGGCGTGTCTGCGCCCATCGAGCCAATCGGTTCTTCGCCGTTTTTGGCCATCGGCTCAATCAACATTTTGATGTCTTCCTTCGTAAAGCCAAAAAGTTGTTGTTTTTCCAACAAAAACCGCGTGTCGTCTTGCAGAATTTGAGCTTCGGTAGGCCCCTCAGTATAGCCCCCATGTCCCCCAGAGGAGGAGAGGTTTTGGAGCGAAATTTTGCCATTTTCGACCCACGTTTTATAATCTCGATTCTGACAAATGACGTTTTTCAATTCTTCATCACCAATAATGCGGTGTTCGTCGAGGTCGGCAATCAACATTTTGCCTGGCTGCAAACGGCCTTTCAGTACGATTTTTTCTTGTGGAATATCCAACACACCCGCTTCTGACGCCGCAATCAACACGTTATCATCGGTCAACATATAACGCAAAGGCCGCAGGCCATTTCTGTCCAAAGTTGCACCGACGACAATGCCGTCCGTGAAACAAACAGCCGCAGGGCCATCCCACGGTTCCATCATATTTTCATGGTATTCGTAGAACGATTTTTTATAATCCGCCATCTGCTCATCGTGCTGCCATGCTTCGGGAATCATCATCATCAAAGCGTGGGGCAATGAGCGACCATTTAAGACCAAAAACTCTAAAACATTGTCAAAAGTGGCCGAATCCGACAAGGCTTGACCACAAACAGGGAACAATTTTTCCAATTCATCTTTCGAGAAGAGAGGCGATTGCATGAGCAATTCTTTCGATTTCCACCAATTAATATTACCCGTAATTGTATTGATTTCGCCGTTGTGCGCGATGTAGCGGAAGGGTTGCGCGAGCTTCCATTTCGGAACGGTATTCGTCGAAAAACGGCTATGCACTAAGGCAATTGCCGATTTAAAATCAATATCTTGCAAATCTGGAAAGAACGTGCGGAGCTGCCAAGTCGTCAACTGGCCCTTGTAAACGACGGTTTTATAAGAAAACGACGGCATATAAAAACTATCTGCCGTCTGTGGAAAAGTCGTGTGAATTTGGTGCGTCGCCCATTTCCGAAGGATGTACAAACGACGCTCGAGCCAATAACGGTCGGGCGGCGTTTCTCTTGGTTTAACAAAAATATGCTCAACACGCGGCTCGACAGAAACCGCCGTATCGCCTAGTAATTCGTTGTCAACGGGTACTTTTCGGTAGCCCAAAACGTCGAAACCCATTTCGTCAGCATAGTCAAAAAGCAAGGTGCGACACTGATTTTGAAGATTTCTATCGGTCGGATAAAACACAACGCCAACGCCGTATTCACCAAATTCAGGCAATTCAAAATTACGTTCTTTGGCTTTTTTGACGAAGAAATCATGCGGCACTTGCAACATAATGCCCGCACCGTCGCCCGAGTTAGGTTCGCAGCCACACGCGCCGCGATGCTCCATATTTGCGAGCATTTTCAAGGCATTTTCAACAACTTCGTGGCTTTTGATACCGTTCAGATTGGCAATAAAACCCGTTCCGCACGCATCAGATTCGAGTTCGGGAACGTACAGACCGTGTTGTGGCATTTGTTCGTCTTCTTGTAAGAGATTTGACATTGTATGAAATATTTTGATAATTAGAATTGGCAAAAATAAGAATGTACGATTTCAATGGCACACTGATTTGACTGATACGACTGATTTAAGAGGATTTTTTTTAGATAATTACGCTTAGGAACGTTGAAAAAATAAAAGCGCATTTTACGGGCTGTTTCTCGCTTCGCTCGAAAGACGCCCTTTAAAGGTTTTTTCTAGGAGGCAGCTTGTTT
>JAYSRS010000484.1:0-3640 GCA_043720935.1 Saprospiraceae bacterium | reverse complement strand
GTTTTTTGGTTGTAAAATCTTCGATTTTTCAACCAAAAAACAACGTCGCCCCTAAAAAATTCTTTTCCGCACGCCTTTCGAGCGAAGCGAGAAACAGTGCGGAAGGTTTTAAAACAGTTTCTCAGTATTTTCCCTCAATTCAAGCATAAAAAGACTTTTTAACAACATCATTACTTAAATTTTTCTAATTAAATAAAACTTAAATTTATGACAACTCACGAGCAAAAAATTCGGCACATCCGCGAAGATTGGGCCATCAACACCCGTTGGGCGGGTATCAAACGCCCTTATTCTGCCGAAGAAGTGCTGAAATTGCGCGGCACAATGCCGATTCAATACACCCTGGCGCAACGCGGCGCGGAAAAACTGTGGGACAAATTGACCACGCAAAGCCACGTCGGCGCACTCGGCGCCATGACGGGCAATCAAGCGATTCAAGAGGTTGCGGCGGGTTTGGAAGCCATTTATTTGAGTGGCTGGCAAGTCGCTGCCGATGCGAACGTGGCGGGGCAAATGTACCCTGACCAATCCTTGTATCCTGCGAACAGCGTGCCGTTGGTGGTTAAAAGAATCAATAATGCGTTTCAACGGCGCGACCAAATTCAGTCGGTGTCGGGTGAAGGCAATATTGACTGGTTCGCACCGATTATTGCGGATGCCGAAGCGGGATTTGGTGGCAATCTGAACGCTTACGAATTGATGCGCGACATGATTGAAGCAGGTGCGGCGGGCGTTCATTTTGAAGACCAATTGTCGTCGGCCAAAAAATGCGGTCATTTGGGCGGAAAAGTGCTTGTGCCGACGCAAGAAGCCGTCAATAAATTGGTCGCAGCGCGCCTTGCTGCCGATGTTTGCGGCGTGCCGACAGTTTTGATTGCTAGAACGGATGCCGAAGCAGCGAACTTAATTACAAGTGATATTGACGCCCGCGACCGTCCGTTTTTGGCAGGAGGCCGAACAAATGAAGGTTTTTATTACTACAAAAACGGCTTGGAAGCGTGCATTGCGCGCGGCGTTGCCTACGCAGAATACGCGGACTTGATTTGGATGGAAACATCGAACCCAGATTTGGGTTTGGCGGCAGAGTTTGCGGCAGAAATTCACCACGTTCATCCGCATAAAATGTTGGCTTACAATTGTTCCCCGTCGTTTAATTGGTCAAAATATATGTCCATTAGTGATATGGAACAGTTTCGTGAGCGCATTGCGGCTTTAGGTTATAAGTTCCAATTCATTACTTTGGCGGGTTTTCATGCCTTGAATACGTCGATGTTTGAACTTTCTTTGGCTTACAAACAGCGCGGTATGGCAGGTTTTTCGGAATTGCAACAACGTGAATTTGCTTTACAATCGAAAGGTTTTTCGGCGGTCAAACACCAAACTTTTGTCGGTACACAGTATTTTGATTTCGTTCAAAATGTCGTTCAACAAGGGCAATCGTCAACGACCGCAATGGCTGATTCAACCGAAATGGCGCAATTTCACTAACGTACAGGCGACTTTAGTCGCCTGATTTGCATACATCAGGCGACTGAAGTCGCCTGTACGTTCTGAGAAGCCTCAAAATACTGAGGGGCCTAAATTATGAATTTTAATATTTTAAATACTAAACATAAGATGCCCTGAATTTTCGACGACGAAAATTCGGGGTTTTTTATGTCTAAAATTGAGCCTAAAAATGTCTTGTTATGTAAATGAAACGTTAACGGGGCCCAGATTTGGGTCGTTACAGGTAAAAAAACGGCTGAATCCTTCTCCAATAGTAAAAAATTAAATATGTTTGCACCTCCATAATGTCGTTACAGCGTGCTTTTACAAATTTTTAGAACGACCGATAATTAAAACTTACTTACTGCTACCTTTTAAATTTAATTCGTCATGCGCGACCAGAACGTTTCCACTAACAACTCAAAAAATTCACAAACACCGACAGAATCAGAAAATAAATTAGCGGCAGTTATTGCCGTTGTGAGTCTGATAATTTTGTTGGCTTGTGTATTTCAGTAAGGCTTTACGAAGCAAAATTTAAAAATCCACCTTGTTCTGAACAGGGTGGATTTTTATTTTTACGGCGATGTTTTAATTACAACCCCATCAACTCCTTCCGCATTTCCGCACTTTTTTCTTCCGATACACAAGCCAAACGAAAAGCATTTAAACTCATTTGCAAGCGCATCATCTCCATTTCTGTCAAATCATTGAAAAAAATGGCTGCTTCCACTTGGTTGCCTTTGTTCGTTGTCGCATACATCGCTTCCGTCAAAATCCATGCGGTTGAGCCGCCCTTCATCCCTAAATGCGTGTAAATTTTGCGATTTAATGGGGCTGTATCAAAAATATATTCCATAATTGGGTCAAGAACAGCATGTGTTTTTTCCGAAAAATAGGTGTGGCTATTGATTTTCTGAACGATAGCCGCGTACTCTTTTGTCGTCGAACCCATGAGGCGGTCTGACCATATTTTTTGCAAATCTATATCGGAAAAAACGAACGTTTTTCTGAAACTGCTATCAGGTGCGACCTTCCATTTTTCGTGAATCTCAAAACAGCGTTTTACGTAGTTTTCAAGCGTCATGTCCTTTATTTCTTGCAAAAAACGCTTGGATTCGACGTTTTTATCGTTTGAAACAACAAACAAACTCGACACTATCGGGTACATTTTGTCGTGATTTTTGACACCTAAACTGTCCAAACGGGCATTCAATTTATCGAAACCAAGCCGCATCATCAAGTATTCGGTATTGGCATTTGAACTGAATTTTATCATGCCTTTGGCCACTTCCCATAACGGAATTGAACCATTTGTTATCTTGCTTTTATCGGTCATTTCTTTCAACCATTCGGGATGTGCGCCGCCGTCGGTATCGGTCAAATAAAAACGGTCTAAATCGGCGAGTAAAATAGCTTCCTGTGGGTCAACTTTCCCCGCCGCCGCTTGTTCCGAAAACTCGATAGCAACGATAATTTTAACGGCACTCGCCAAGGGCATTTTGCGGTCGGAACGCAAATTGAGCGTCATTTTGCCGTTGCGAACGACGTAAACGGACGACCGTTCAGGGTTGTTTTTCAGAAATTCGACCACCGTTTTGGCTTCGGGACGAAAATAACGGTTAAAAACGAAGGCAATTAAAGCCAAAACGGCTAAGAGAATGCCGACGACAATGAGTATATTTTTTAGCATGATTGACGTATTTTAATGATGAAAATGATAACAAAACACGCCCATTACGCTTGATTTTGCATTCATTTTTCTACAAATTGAATAAACCAAGCGACTAAAAAAGAGTATAAACGATGAACGATAGGCGAAAAACGATGAACGAAATACCCCCTCAGTATTTTCAGTAATTTTTGAGAAAAATACTGAGTAGTGCATTTTATATATTTTCAAAATTAAAATTTTATTGCAATTAATTGATTTTAACTAAGTTCCAATCTGACGCGGGGTTGAAACCCGCGTCAGATTTTCTAAAAATATATAAAACGTACTACTGGGTGTGAACCGTAAACGGTTTGATAGGCTTGTAAAAGAATTAAATTTCGGAATTATCGGCTTTATGGTACGGCGCACGTTATGGCGCACGTTCGGGGAACTTTAAAAGTTCCCCGAACGTTGAACCGTATTGATAATCAATGAGTT
>JAYSRS010000483.1:0-10509 GCA_043720935.1 Saprospiraceae bacterium | reverse complement strand
TCAGAAGAAATCCCTAATCTTTAACTAAAAACGACCCAACGCAGGTCTTTAAAATTGGCGACAATAAGATGGTACATCAAACGCACCAAGAGCGCGAAACGGCGCGTGAACTCGGCAAAGAAAAAGCGGACGACCTTTTGGAATTTCTCCAATACACGGATCATTTAGACGGCTTGTTTGCCGCCAAAGGCATTGCGGGGAGCATTGCCTTGGCTTGCGAAAACGGCAGTTTGAACCACAACGACGTTAATGACATTCAACAAGCGGCGCGAGGCATCCAATATCTGTTGGATAAATTCTACGATATTTTTGAGACGATTCCCGCACCGAAATACGTTGCGGCGAATGCTTAAAAAAAGACCCCTTCAGTAGTAAAATACTGAGGGGGTCTTTTCTTGTTTGAAAGTTGAGCAATAACGAGGCTCGCGCACTATCTTTAAATGTCGGAGAAAACGTCTCCCAATTCTTCTAATTCGTTTAGTCCAAGTGACGATAAATATGTTGAAGTCGTCGAAAGGTCTTTGTGCCGCAATTGAAGCTGAAGCAAGCGCATCGGCACGTTGTTTTTATGCAATTGCACCGCACCCGCATCTTTCCAACTGTAGATTGACCATTGCCGCTTTCGGCCTTTAATCCCTACGCCATCAAGCGCGACGCGATGCCTTTCATTCCAACCGTCAATCGGCATCTTCTTATCCGAAGGAGTCCCCGCTTTTCCAAGCAAAAAGAAATCCTGCGGATATTTGTGCAAGTCCATCTCAAGCAAAAGCGACAGTAACTGTCGTGGAATCCTCACGCGCTCCGTCAAACCATTCTTAGAAATCTCTCCGCGTACTGTCAAAATGGCATCGTCAAGATTCACATCCGACACCCGCAACCCCGTCAATTCATTGCCAGGGCGAACAAAGCAAAAAAATATGAATTTCACGGCAAGTGCAAGCGGCTTGTCGTGAATTTCACACCATTCTAATATAGATTTTCGTTGAAACAACCGAAAATACTCACGGGCTTTACCGCTTTCTTTTCGTTTTTTGGTATTGTCAAAAGCATTTTTATTGACAACCTTGGATGAGCGCAATTTTTTGAAGTAAGACTTCAAAACGCTGCGATAATTATTGATGGTCACGCCGCAAAGTCCTTTTTGGCGCAAATAATTAAGGAAGTTTTCCGCAGTCGAATCCGTGACGTTTTCGATATTGTTATCCGAACAATACGCCTCAAACTTGCGAATGTAAGTCCGATAACACGACACGCTCTTGGACTTCAACTCCCCTTTCGCTTTCTGCAACTCGTCTTTCAGCTTCTCACAAGCCCGATTCGCCGACGCGATTTTTTTCTCCTTTGGCTTTGGACTATATCCATCCTCCACGACCTTTTTAAGCCGTTCAACCTCAAGCAGTCGAGCCTCGACGGTCTTTAATTTCATCGACACCGCCACTTTTCGCAACCGCACCCGACCCGCATCGTCCGTATGTTCGAACCGCAGATACCACCGTTCGGTAATGTCAAGAGAGTAAGGATATAGCCTAAAGGCAAAATTTTTTAACATTGAATCCTAACATTTTAGGACGCAATGCACACTAAGTTTTGATTTGTGCCGTCGTAACTAATTGATTTTCAATGAGTTACGACGGTGTGAGGAGAAGGAGGGATTCGAACCCTCGGCACAGTCGCCCGTGCGCTTGATTTCGAATCAAGTCCATTCGACCACTCTGGCACTTCTCCCAAGAACGGCGCAAAAATGCGTTCATTTTTTGAAATATAGTTATTTTGAGAAGCGTTTTTTTGAAATTTATTTGCTTTAAAGTTTTAAGCCCCGACGAAATAGGTTTATTTTACACTTATTAAAATCTATATTTAAAAATATTTTCATTCATACTTTATTCTAAAATCTATTAATTTCGATGAAAAACCCACAATTACTGAGGGGCCTATTTTTGACGGCTTCTCTGTTCACGGCCTCTTCTTTGTTTGGCCAAACTGCCGATAAAAACGCACCACTCAAAGCAAAAATGGACAAAATGGCTTTGGCAATTGAGCCAAAAGTCATCGCATGGCGGCGCGATTTGCACCAAAACCCCGAACTGTCGAACCGTGAATTTAAGACGGCTGAAAAAGTAGCCGCTCATCTCCGCAGCCTCAAATTTGATGAAGTGAAAACGGGCATTGCCAAAACGGGCGTCATTGGCGTCTTGAAAGGCGGCAAACCAGGCCCAACGGTGGCTTTACGCGCCGACATGGATGGCTTACCCGTGACGGAACGCGGCGATTTGCCCTTCAAATCCTTAGTGAAAACAACGTATAACAATCAACCTACTGGCGTTATGCACGCTTGCGGACACGATACGCACGTAGCGATTTTGATGGGAACGGCGGAAGTTATGGCGAGTGTTCGGTCAGAATTGGCGGGAACTTTCGTCTTTTTGTTTCAACCTTCGGAGGAAGGCGCGCCTACGGGCGAGCTTGGTGGCGCGGGTGAAATGATAAAAGAAGGCGCGTTGGATAATCCAAAAGTGGAGACAATTTTTGGCTTGCACATCAATTCGCAGACCGAAGTTGGGACGATGACTTACCGTTCAGGCGGTACAATGGCGAGTAGCGACCGTCTTTATATTACGATTAAAGGCAAACAGACGCACGGCGCAAACCCGTGGGACGGTGTTGACCCGATTGTGACGGGCGCGCAAATTATTATGGGTTTACAGACCGTTGTGAGCCGCATGACGCCTTTAAATCAGTCGGCGGGCGTTGTAACAATTGGTATGTTTCAAGCAGGGAATCGGGAAAATATCATTCCCGAAGAAGCCAAATTGATGGGGACAATTCGGTGTTTAGACCCTAAAATTCAGTTGCAAATGCACGAAAACATCAAAAAAGTGGTGAAAGGTATTGCAGAATCGGCGGGTGCAACGGCAGAAGTGAAAATTGATTTGGGCAACCCCGTGACGTATAACAATCCTGAATTAACGAAAAAAATGTTGTCGTCGCTTGAAGATGCGGCGGGTGGCGAGCAAAACGTTCGTGTGACTGTTCCTGCAACGGGCGCGGAGGATTTTGCAAAATATCAAGAGAAAATCCCGGGATTTTTCTTTTTTCTAGGCGGTATGTCGAAAGGCAAAGCGGCGGTTGAAGTTGCCCCGCACCATACACCTGATTTTTTCATCGACGAAGCAGGTTTTACACTTGGCGTGAAGGCATTTTGCCATTTGGTTGTGGACTACGCGGCTAAGAAATAGGGGAATTTCAAGGTTTTTTTGAAATACATAGAAACATAAGACGCATAGTTTTTTAGTCTAAAAGAAAAAACTATGTGTCCTATGTTTCTATGTGTTTCAAAAAAAATAATCCGTGTTAATCAGCGTAATCCGTGGTTGATTCAATTTTTCTCAAAAATCCATACATCTTGATAGCAATCCTTAGGTGTTGACCGCTCGCCGTGCGACCAAAAACCGACCACTTTTTGCTTGATTGTCAAGCCACTTTCAGCGACTATTTTCTCTAAAAATGCTTCATCAAACGCCACATTTGCTGACTGAACATCGGCATCCATGAGCGCGTAATGCCCGAAATCATGTGGGAAATTAAAATGTGGATTGTTAGCCATCGCCTTTTTACTGGCTTCATTTAAAACAAAAAAAGTAGCGACACAAACACCTTTTTCGCTCATAACGCGTTGAATTTCAATAAGATAGTGCGCCACTTCTTCGGCGACCATGTGCGTAAAAACGGACGTTAGAATGACCAAATCAAAAGCATCATCTTGAAAAGGGAAGACAAAACCCGTCGCTTGTTCGCCGTCGTTGCGGTACAAATCGTTTTTAAGCGGGACGTATAAAAAACGAAAATGTGGAAAACGCGCCGCAATGTGCTTGTTGCACCAATCAACGCCGAGTTTAATGACATCAAAACCATCGTAAGTACCCCCCTCCCTATTTTTCAAAAAAGAAGTCAATCCACGCGCAATGCGCCCGATGCCGCTGCCTACATCAAGCACCCGATGCGACGGTTTTAGGCCGCCATTTTCGATAAAAAAGTCGCGCCACCAGTCGCCTAAACGGGCAAAATCGCCAGAACCCGTGTAGGTCAAGCCACGCGGCGGCGTCATAGGCGGTCGTTTTCCCGTTATTGTTGACCAAAAATCGGTTGGCGCGTAAAAAAGACGCCGCGCGGTGAAACGATACTGAGGGGGCAGTTTGTAATAGATTTGACGAAGCATTTTTTTTTAGTTTGACGTTTGACGATTAAAGTTTGAAGGTCGCGATGTTTTAGTTTGAACGTAATGTATAAATATAAACCATTGATTATGAATAGTTTATGCTTAAAATGCAAACGTGAAAACGTTGTCATTGCGCGGCACGTCGCCATCTTTTAGGCTTGGCAGTCTGCGAAATTGAACAGATTGCTTCGTGCCTCGCAATGACGACTTTTAGTACACGTATATATATGTATCAAAATTTCCAACCGCATATTTTAAATAAAACGGCCTTCAAACTTGAAACTGAAAACGTTAAACTGAACAGGCCGCGAAGGTCGTTTTTTAGCTCTAAAAAACAAATTCCATCCGCTTTCTGCTTGAAAACGGATGGAATTTGGTCAAATACTGAGGGGTCTATTTTTTTATTATTTGAAAACTTCGTCAACATCTATTTCAAAACCTGCTGCCTCATCTTTCAAAATACCACGATAATAGGTTTGAATTGCGCCGTCGGGATGCAAAACAGTGATATTTTTTAAATCAGGAAAGACAATCCAAGCTGATTTGACACCCGCTTTGAAATAATTGGTTCTAATTTTCTTTGACAAAATACCTGATGCCTGTTTGGGTGATAGAATCTCAATTGCCAAAATGGGTGCAACTTTCGAGCGCAATTCGTCATTTTCCCAATCCGAAGGCGCAAAAGGGAAAATCGAGACGTATGGCACCGTCTTTTTGCCTAATAATTCAAGTTCAAATTCGGGAAAAACATCAAATTCTTCTCCATAAGCATTGTCGAACATCCGCACTAAACGGCGTTGAATACGTGAATGTTTTTTACTAGGCATCGGTTTGTTACGTTCTTTTTGGTACTGTTGCTCGACATCTAATTCAAGAACAGGACTGTTGGTTTGCTCAAATTGAGTGTATGCGGTTGCAGGAGCTGCAGAGGCTACTAATTCTATATCGTTAATTTTTTACAAAAATAGCTTTCTCTAACCATTTTACCAAGTTTTTTATTTTTTCAAAAAAAATGCAATTTCTAAAACACTTTTCTTGCAAGAGTCATTAAATGGTTATACTTTTAGCGAATATTCGCTGAATTAAGATTCTGCAAATTTATTTTATTGCATAAAATACTGATTAACAACAACTTATAAAAATTGAAATTTTTAGAAAAATTAAAATTCCATAAAAATGGTAGATACATTGATTGACAGCCAAGTCCTAAATGGCGGTAGTTTTATTGTTCAAGACTCGACACCCGACTCTACTTTTATCCCCGAAGAACTCGGCGAAGAGGCACTCATGGTGAAATCCATGATTGACGATTTCTTGAAAAACGACATTTTACCGAACCGTCAAGCCCTCGAAAAACAAAAAGAAGGTCTTGCAGTTGGTTTGTTAGAAAAAATGGGCGACCTCGGTTTGCTCGGTACGCACATGCCCGAAATTTACGGCGGCACGGCAATGGATACCAACACAAACACGATGATTTGCGACGCCCTCGGCCCCGCAGGTGGTTTTACGGTGTCTTACGCCGTTCAAACGGGGATTGGTATGTTGCCAATTTTATATTTCGGAACGGAATCGCAAAAAGCGGAATATTTGCCCGAACTCATCAGCGGCAAGCTCAAATGCGCTTATTGCCTTACTGAACCAAGTAGCGGCTCGGACGCTTTAGCGGCAAAAACCCGCGCCGATTTGACCGAAGATGGCAAACATTACTTGATTAATGGTCAAAAAATGTGGATTTCAAACGGTGGTTGGGCAGATGTGCTTATCGTTTTTGCAAAAATTGACGGCGCAAAGTTTACTGGTTTCATCGTTGATGCAAAGGCGGCGGGTGTGACTTTGGGTGCAGAAGAAGATAAATTGGGCATAAAAGGCTCGTCAACGCGTCAAATTTTCTTTGAAAACGTCAGAGTTCCCGTTGAAAACGTCTTAGGTGCGGTCGGGAAAGGCCATTTGATAGCCTTCAACGTCTTGAACGTGGGCCGTTTCAAACTCGGTGCTTTGTGCTTAGGCGGTGCGAAATCTGTCGCTTCGATGGGCACTAAATACGCCAATGAACGTCAACAATTCAAAGTGCCGATTGCTTCTTTTGGCGCTATTCAATATAAATTAGCGGAAATGGCGATTCGTCTTTTCGTTGGCGATTCGTCGCAATACCGTATTTCAAATTTGATGCAAGAGCATATTCACGCGTCACTCGACCAAGGCAAAACCTACGCCGATGCGACTTTGGAAGCTGCCGAAGAGTATTCGATTGAGTGCGCGTTGATTAAATTTATCGGTTCGGAAGCCCTTGATTACGTTGTTGATGAAAACCTTCAAGTACATGGCGGCATCGGTTTTTCGGAAGAATTGGACGCTGCACGGGCTTACCGCGACAGCCGTATCAATCGGATTTATGAAGGAACAAACGAAATTAACCGTCTTTTGGCTGTTGATATGTTGTTGAAAAAAGCCATGAAAGGCGCGATTGACATCGCAACACCTGCTTGGGCAGTGCAAAAAGAATTGGCGTCTATGCCGTCAATGACACGTCCAGAAGGCGCGTATGGTGAAGAATATCAAGCAGTTAAAGATTTCAAAAAAATCATATTGATGGTGGCTGGCGGTGCGGTCAAGATGCAGATGGACGGCAAACTCGACTTGCGGAACGAGCAAGAGATTTTGATGAACGTTGCAGACATGATGGCCGAAACGTTCAACTGCGAATCCACGTTGTTGCGCGTTCACAAACTCGCGGGTATGCCCGACAAAAAGCAACCGCAACACGTTTACGAAGCGGTTTTGGCAGTGCAATTTGCGGACGCAACGGCGCGTATGACGAAATGGGCAACCGATGCGTTGACGGGTTATGCAGACGGCGATTTGCTCAAAACGTTCTTGATGGGCTTGAAACGCTTTACGAAATATCCGCCTGTAAATGTAAAAAACAAGCGTCGCCTCATTGCACAAGCTATGAGCGAAGCCAACGAATATTGCTTTTAGTGTAAAAGTGAAGTAATTTGATTTGACTGAGTTGAGCCGCTCCGATTTGTTCGGAGCGGCTTTTTTTGTTTTTTCACACGGCGGTTTTTGTTTTTCACACAGAGTTTATAGAGGTCACGGAGGATTTTTCTTTTTTGTAAATCAATTTGACTTTACTACGTATGAAATCCATAAATAACCTTTTATTTGCGATGGGTGTTGAAACGGAAAAAAACGTCAAAATACTGAGGGGGGGTGAGTTTCAAGCCTTTAAAAATACAGTCGAAAATATGTATTTCTGTTTTTTGACCACAAATGTGAACTTACGCTAAAAATAAACTTTACTTTAAAGTTGTAATTTTAAAGTAAAAGCATTGTTTTTGCACTTTAAAATTTTTTTATTCAATTTATTAAAACTAATTTTGCATGGTCATAGCGACAAAAGAAGAAGTAGAAGTATTTTTATCTGACTTTCATCAGAAATTAAAAATTCAAGATGCTATCATTTACGTTAACGAAAGAGATAAAAATACTCAAACATTAGCGGACTTAGAATTAAGTCGGAATGATTTACGTAAACACATAGAGAGTTTATCTCTATCAAATTATTCAGGATGCCCAGAAGGTCAATCTATGTATGGGGGAACAACAATGTGGGTTTTTGGGAAAATCATCAAGGGGCATGAAATCTATATAAAGATTACAATTGGCGATTTTAATAGACCTGTTGTTTGTATATCTTTTCATTTTTCAGAATCTCCAATGACATATCCTTATCAAATTTAGTAAAAAAAGAATTAAAGAATTTAAAAAAATGGATAATAGCACCGCACATACGGAAATAAGAGTATTTACATTTAGAAAAGAATCATTCAATATTGTCTTTCATTATCGAGTTGATAATGAAAGACACTTTGAGTACACAACCGACGATCTTAATGAAATAAATCTTTCACAAATATATAATCAATACAGAGCTAAATATCAATTGCCTTTTACGGAAGAAATTATTTCAATTAGAAAAAAGTATGACCTTCCTGCTACGAAAATGGCGGGAGTTTTAGGCTTTGGTACGAACATTTACAGAAATTATGAAAATGGTGAAATCCCAAATGAATCAAATGCCCGTTTGATTCAATTGGCCAATAATCCACAAGAGTTTTTAAAACTTTTAAAAATTAAAAAAGAGACTTTTTCAGAGAAAGAATATCAGAAATTGCAAAATAGAATACATCAATTAGCTTTGCAAGAGGAAGAAAGCAAAGTTAGCAAAGAAGAATTGCTTTTAGGTTTGCCAATTCCTAATGAATACAATGGCTACCGACAACCTAATTTGAAGAAGTTTTGCAACATGGTTTTGTTTTTTGCGGAAAAAATTCAGCCCTATAAAACGAAGTTGAATAAATTACTTTTTTATGCCGATTTTCTACATTTCAAGCAAAAAGGGTTCTCTATTAGTGGTGCTGTTTACATGGCAATTGAGCATGGCCCCGTTCCTAAAAGTTTTGACGCCCTATTTGATGAAGCTATAAATGAAGGATATGTTGAGAAACATACGCAATTTTATAAGGATTTTGAAGGGGAACGTTTTTTTCCAAATTCGGAGGCCACTTTTGATTTAACCTTATTTTCAGATGCAGAAATGACGACATTAAATACTATCTCGGAAAGATTTAAAGTCGTTACATCAAGCGAAATTAGAGACATAAGCCACGAAGAAACGGCTTGGATTGACAATAATAAAAGTAGGAAAAAATTTTCTTATAAATATGCTTACGCGCTAAAACACATTTAGAAAAGCGTTTACAGCGTCTATAAACTTTGATAACGTATAAAAAAACACCCTTTCAGTCGCAAAATACTGAGGGGGTGTTCTAGTTTAATAAACTTTCGCACTTTTGCTAAAATTATTTGGGTATAGATTTTTTAAAAAACAAAGTGTTCTAAAAGTTGGGTGATTAATGCGGTGATTCAACTTTAATTTTCAAAAAATATTGAAAGTTCGTCAACTTCATTTTTATACTTTTGTTATAAATTAAGAAAATAGACCCCCTCAGTATTTTAGCTTAAAAATTTAAAAATAGCATAATGGAAATAGATAAATTGCTCGAACGCGCCTTGAATTTCGAGTTTTTGACCGCCGAAGAAGGCGTTTTTTTGTTTGAAAACGCGGCCACAACGGAGCTAATGTACGTGGCCCATCGCTTGCGGATGCAGCAAGTGCCGAATCAAAACGTGACGTGGATTATTGATAGAAATTCTAATACGACAAACGTCTGCAATGCCAATTGCAAGTTTTGTAATTTCTATCGCCGCCCCGGCCACGACGAAGCCTACACGACGACAATTGCGGAATACATTCCGAAAATTGAAGAAACCTTCCAATTTGGCGGCGAACAATTGTTGCTGCAAGGTGGGCATCATCCCGATTTGGGCTTGGGTTTTTACGTGGATTTGTTCCAAAATTTGAAAAAACTCTATCCAACACTGAAATTACACGCCTTGGGGCCGCCCGAAATCGCGCATATTACGAAGTTAGAAAAATCAACGCATTACGACGTTTTGAAGGCGTTGAAAGAAGCAGGACTCGATTCATTGCCAGGTGCGGGTGCTGAAATTTTGGACGACCGCGTGCGCCGTTTAATTTCAAAAGGCAAATGTGGGGCCGAAGAATGGCTCGAAGTGATGCGTCAGGCCCATCAATTGCGGTTGACGACTTCCGCGACGATGATGTTTGGCCACATCGAAACGAACTTGGAACGCTTCCAACATTTGGTCAAAATTCGTTCGGTGCAAGCCCAAAAACCCTACGATGCAAACGGCTTTTTGGCGTTCATTCCGTGGCCATTTATGGACGAAGGAACATTGTTGAAAAAAATAAAACGCGCTAGAAATACCGTCACGGGCGACGAATATGTCCGCATGATTGCCATGAGTCGCATCATGTTGCCGAACGTCAAAAACATTCAAGCCTCTTGGTTGACCGTCGGAAAACAAGTCGCACAGGTCTGTTTACACGCAGGGGCGAATGATTTTGGCAGCATTATGATTGAAGAAAACGTCGTTTCAGCCGCAGGTGCCGCCTTCCGATTTACCGCCGACGGCATTCAACAGGCCATTAAAGACGCTGGTTTTACACCGCAATTGCGGAATCAACAATACGAATATAGGATATTGCCGACAAATATTAAGCAACAACAGCTTGATTACGCGACAATGATTGTGGACTAATTTTATTTCGGAATTATCGGCTTTATGTCGCAAAATACTGAGGGGGTGTCAGATTTAGGAAATTTGCAAAATTTCCTAAATCTTTTGCCGCAAAAACACCATTT
>JAYSRS010000482.1:0-10547 GCA_043720935.1 Saprospiraceae bacterium | reverse complement strand
CCCTCAGTATTTTTAGCCGTTTTCAAGAAAAACATGAATCATCCCGAATTTTCTAACATAGAAAATTCGGGATTTTTTATGTTAGAAAATTCGGGATGATTCATGTTTTTTATTTATGTCCAATCTTATATCGCAATAAAACCCACCTTCTAAAAATTTTAACCGCTTAAAAACGTCTCCTTTTTTACAACCAAAACGCTTCCATAACACTTTAACGAGGTCAACTTTTTTTCACGCCGAAAGGCATACAGCAATTTGAGTTTTTTTTATTTCACAAAAAAAACTCAACGATAAAGATGAATCAACCGCTTAATTTTCCACTCATTGCGCGCCTTGCATGGCGCGATAGCCGACGCAATCGAGGCCGTTTGTTATTGTTTATTTCGAGCATTATTGTCGGCATTGCGGCACTCGTGGCCATCAATTCTTTTTCTGAAAATCTCCAAAAAGACATCAACGGACAGGCGCGCGAGTTGCTCGGTGCGGACTTGGCGGTCAACGGTTTGACCCCGCCGACCCCCTCAGTAAAACGGGCTTTGGACAGCATTCAAGGCGAGCAAACGCGCATGGTGTCGTTTCTGTCAATGGCTTTTTTTCCAAAATCGGAAGGCACGCGTCCCGTCAATGTCAAGGCAATTGGCGGCAAATATCCGTTTTATGGCAAGCTCGAAACCGAACCTACGGCAGCCGCCTCAATGTTCCAAAATGGCCGTAAGGCTTTGGTGGACAATACGTTACGTATTCAATTTGATTTAAAAATTGGCGACAGCGTGCGCATCGGTGAACGTGCTTACGAGATTGTAGGCCACATCATTTCTGCACCTGGACGGGCGGGTATCGGTGCGTCAATCGCCCCCTCAGTATTTTTGCCGTTGAATGAGTTGGATTCCGTCAATTTGCTGCAACGCGGCAGTCGGATTGAGTACAGTTTTCTCTATCAATTGACAAATAAAACGAATACTGAAAGCCTTGTAAAACAATTAAAACCGACTTTAGAAACTGAAAAATACACCCTCGAAACCGTTAGCGACCGCAAAAAATCAACGGGTAATTCGTTCGGACAATTGGCCGATTTTCTTAATTTGGTCGGGTTTATTGCCTTGCTTTTGGGCTGTATTGGCGTGGCTTCGGCGGTCAATATTTACATCAAAGACAAGCTGCCGACAGTCGCTATCCTACGGACTTTGGGCGCGAGTGGTCGGCAAGCGTTTTGGGTTTATTTGATTCAAATTGCGGCAATGGGCTTTGGCGGTGCAGTCATCGGGGCCTTGCTCGGCACGTTGATTCAAGGACTTCTGCCGACGATTTTAAAAGATTTTTTACCCGTCGAAAATGTGTCGAATGACCCTTCCCTAACGGCGATATTGCAAGGCATCATCACGGGTTTTGCCGTTGCCGTGCTGTTCGCTTTGTTGCCACTTTTGACGATTCGGAAGACCTCGCCCCTCCGTGTTTTGCGCAGCGGATTTGAAGAAGCCGAAAGTGGACGCGACCCGTTGCGTTACTTGATTTTCGCCTTAATTGGCGTTTTTATCTTCGGTTTTACGTACAGTCAGACCAAAAGTGTCCAAAATAGCACGCTTTTCATCGGCGGCGTGTCGGTGTCGTTGGCCTTATTGGCGGGTGTGGCGTGGCTGTTTATGCGGGTTTTGAGGGCGTCATTGCGCGGCACGCGGCAACTGAGGGGGTCGAGTTTTGCCGTTCGTCAGAGCGTCGCAAACTTGTATCGCCCTCAAAATCAAACGCTGACTTTGGTCGTCAGTATTGGTCTTGGGACGATGTTGATAGCGACTTTATTTCTCATACAAAACCTTTTGTTGAAACAGATTTCCTTCGCAGGAAGCGGCAATCAACCCAACATGATTTTGTTTGATATTCAGCCGCAACAGCGCGACAGTGTGGCCAAAATTGTGGCGTTACAAGGGATGCCCTTGATTCAACAAGTGCCGATTGTCACTATCCGTTTGGAAGAAATGGACGGCATTTCAAGGACGCAATTCTTAAAAGATTCGACAACAGATATGCCAAAATGGGTTTATGAGCGTGAATACCGCGTAACCTACCGCGACACTTTGATTGATTCCGAAAAGATAATCGAAGGTGAATTGCCAAAATCGGCCAATTTTTCGCCCACAAACAAGCAACAACCGCCTAAAACGATGCCTTTGGTGAAAGATTCCATCATTCCTGCATTGCGTTTGTCTGATGGCTCAATCGGCGTAACAATCGCATCAACGATTGCTAAAAATATGAAAGCGAAAATTGGCACAAAACTCTTGTGGAATGTGCAAGGTGCGCTCGTGCAAACGACCGTCACGGGCATACGTGAGGTGGATTTTGGCCGCGTTCAAACCAATTTTTTGGTCTTATTTCCTTCGGGAATCTTGGAACGCGCCCCACAATTTCACGTCGTCATTTCCCGCGTCAGTTCGGCGGAGCAATCGGCCAAATTTCAAGCAACGCTTGTTAAAACTTTTCCAAATATAACGGTGATTGACTTGACGCAAATCCTTAAAACGGTGGATGAAGTGTTGACAAAAGTCTCATTTGTCATTCGTTTTATGGCGTTGTTTTCCATTCTTACGGGGCTTTTAGTGCTTATCAGTTCCGTTTATCTGTCCAAATTTCAACGCATTCGAGAAAGCGTTTTGCTCCGAACCATCGGTGCAAATCGGCGTACTATATTGACAATCAATGGATTAGAATATTTCTGGCTGGGCTTATTGGCCACTTTTACGGGCGTTAGTTTGTCGCTCATCGCGGCTTGGTCGCTGGCTCGATTTGTTTTCAAAGTCCCGTTCAATATTGACTGGTTGACGCTTCTGAGTACCCCCCTCAGTATCACGGCCTTGGTGGTGGTTATTGGTTTAGTGAATTCTAGAAAAGTAGTCAGTGAGTCGCCTTTGGAGGTTTTACGGCAAGAAGTGTGATGGGAGAACCATAACTCTCCGAGGGCTTTGAATCCTCGGAGAGGTAAATCACAATTAAACGAAAAATAAGTTATCCACAGACAAAACACTAGGCTTATCCACATTTTAACACCTATTTAGACACTTATCCACAGGCAAAAAGCGGAGTTATCAACAGGTGTTTTAGAAGTAAAATTTTAGACATTTTAACGATTTAATACGATTTCCATTCATCTATTAGTGTCTAAAATCCTGTTAAATCTTTAAAAATCTTAAAAATCCTAATTCTAAAATCAAATCCTAAACAATCGCCAACAATTCTTTTGCGTTTGCAATCGCTGATTCCGAAGGTGGATTTTGGCTCAACATAACCGCAATTGACCGAACACGCTCGTCTTTACTGAGGGGCCTCACATTCGTATAAGTACGGTCTTCTTTGTGGGTTTTGTAAACAAAATAATGTTTTTCGGCCTTCGCAGCGACTTGCGGCGAGTGCGTAATGACCACAATTTGGTGATGACTGGCCAATTTTTGAAGAATATTCCCCATTTTCAAGGCCACATCGCCCGATACACCTGAATCAATTTCATCAAATATCAACGTCGGCAACGGAATGGCTGCGGCGACCAAAGATTTGGTACACAAAGCCAAACGGCTCAATTCACCGCCCGACGCCACATCTTTAATTGATTGCATCCGAGACCCTTTGTTGGCCGCAAAAAGGAATTGTACTTCGTCGCAACCATTCACTGTAAGTTCTTGACTTTCAATAATTTGCACTTGCAAACGCGCATTTTCCATGCTCAATTGGTGCAACATGCCTTCTACTTGTTTCTCAAAATTGGGGACAACGGCCTTGCGTTTTTTCGATAATTCGGCGGCTTTTTTAGTCAAATCAGCAGCTTGTTTGACGAGTTCTTCTGCCAATTTTTCAATGTCGCTCGACAAATCGCCGAAGGCATCTAACTGATTTTGAAGGGCATCTTGAAGCTCTAACAATTCCTCTACGGTCGCAACGCCGTGTTTTTTCTGCAATTTATACATCACATCCAGACGCGTCTGAATGTCTGCAATCCGTTCGGGGTCGTATTCGGTATCTTCGGCAATCGCTTCGAGTTCGCCGCCGATGTCTTCAAGTTCAAACAACAGGCTTTCAAAGCGTTCGTGGAGTTTAGATACTGAGGGGGCGTATTTTTTAACTTGACCGACCATCAAACCGACGCTTTTGAGTTGTCCGACGACTGAATTTTCGTCTTCCGAAATTGCCCGAAATGCCGCCGCGAGGTTGCGTTTGATGGTTTCCGCATTTTGGAGGGTTTGCTGTTCGGCCTCGATGCGTTCTTGCTCGCCGTTAACGAGTTCGGCTTTGTTAAATTCGGCCAATTGAAAATTCAAAAACTCGATTTCACGCGCTGCGCGTTCGTTTTTTTCTTTCAATTCAGACAAACGTTTTTTATCAGATTGAAAAATTTTGAATTTTTCGCGGTACTTACTGAGGGGGTGTTTATTGTCCGCTAAAGCGTCAATCATTTGGAGTTGAAACGAGGCGTCGTGAATGTCAAGCGTGTCAAACTGCTGATGCAAATCAACAAGTTTTGACGAAAATTCACGCAATTGCCCTAGGTTTACAGGCGTATCGTTGATAAAAGCGCGGGTTTTGCCACTCGGCGACAACTCGCGGCGGACGACCGTTTGCTGGTCGAAATCAATTTCGTTTTTATCAAAAAAATCTTTTAAATCGTAGTGAGAGACATCAAAAAACGCCTCAATGACGCATTTTTCGGTGGCTTTGTACAGCACTTTTGTATCGGCACGGTTGCCGAGAATCATGCCGAGACCACCCAATAAAATGGATTTTCCCGCACCCGTTTCGCCCGTAATGATGGTCAAACCATCGGCAAATTCAATTTCGAGGTGTTCGATGATGGCGTAGTTGCGAATCAATAGCCGTTGAATCATATCGTAATCTGTTTTTTTGAACTCAAATTTGGGGGCGAATTTAAACGGCTTTTGTTGTTTTATACTAACTTTTTTAAAACAAATTTTATGTTTAACAAATTTTGTTTGAAAAATACTTACTGCTTGATTGACTTTGCATTAATTTCCTCTACTTCTTCAATTTTCTCTATCGTGTAAGGCGACTTTTGCATCCGCAAAAAGACGGGCAGAATCAACACATTATTCGTTTCGTCGGCTTCTTCGTAAAAATCATAGGGGTCAAGTTCAATTTTCAAGAAATACAGACCGTTTGTCGTGCCTTTCGGCAAGCGCAAATTTTGGCCATCGTAGTGCAAACCATACCAATCAATACCGCCGACGCTGATGCCTTGTCGATGCGGGTCGTCACAGGTTTGATAGTTGCCAAAACCGAAATTCGGTAGGTTTTTTTCAGAATAAATCTGGCTGTTGTAATCACATTTCCCGTTTTCTTCGTCGCAAAACTGCATATCCCACAAGCAAAAACTAGATTTATGTGATTTACCCACAATTCGCCAACGCGTCGTGTCGTTCGGGTTGCGGTCGTCGGGTTTTAGAAACGAAAAACGGGCGTAATAATCGGCGTGGAAATGGTCATGCCCGGGGTGTGCGTCGTAGGCCATAGTTCCTGCAAAACGGCTTGTTTTTTCAAGGTTGCCATCTTGGAGTTTGAAAATATTTTGCCTAAAAATCTGCCGTGGGTACGTCGAATCCTTCATCAAACTGTCGGTTTTGCAGAGAAAATGGCGACTTTTTACGGTGTCTTTGCCGCAAAGCCACGTGTCCGTTCCTTCCAATTCCAATGGCCCTTCGCCTAAATTCATCGCTCTGACTTCAAACATCAGCGTTCCATAGCCTTTTTTTTCGTCGTAAGCAACTTCCCAAACATTGGCACTTGTGCCATTTTCCGACACCACCAAGTCGGGCAACATCCGCCCATCTACCCGTGAAGAACAGCAACCCAAAGGATTGTCAACGGAGCAAGGTGACACCTTTAAAAGTGCGGGTTGTTCGCCAAAACGCAAGACAATTTTTTCAAATACCCCCTCAGTATTTTCGGCCAAATCATGCACTTTTAGCAGCCAAACGCCGTTCGGATTCTGCCCATTGTTGACATTAGCGAGGTTGCCGTCGGGCTGATAGTCGCCGTCAAAAGGCGTTGTTGCACTTGAAATAGGGCCACGAAAACCAGTTTGGGAAAAACGCGTGTTGGCATAATCCTTACCATTTTTACCATTCCGATTTGTCAACCAAACGAGTGTTCCGTCGGGGCTTATCAGCTCCACTTTGAGGTCAGAAACGCGGTTGTGCTGAATGGAAATAGCAACTTGTTCAAGACCAAAATTGGTATTTAAAGCCATCGGCAAGCCTTCCACGTGTATCGGCACAACGAGTGGTTGATAAAAAACGACGTTCGATAAATCTTTATCGCGGTCGTCTGTATAAGGGCCATGGTCGGGAATAGAAATTTTAGAATCAAGTGTAATGAACATTTGCGCTTTTGTATCTGTAAAAATAAAAATACATAAAGCGCAGATAATTAGTTGGTAGTGTTGTTTTTTCATTTCTGTATTGCAATAAAACGGTAAGTAGTGGTAATAGAATGAGCGGCGAAAGTACATATTTGGACATACAAACACAGATTTTGTCTCTAAAATTGACACTAATTTGATGATTTTTTGTCCGTATCACGAACTTCAGTCCGTGAACGCTTAAAAATTCACAGACTTAAGTCCGCGATATGAAGCCAATACGTTAAATTCTTTGGGTTTTACGTCAAAACAGGATTATAACGCTTTGGTTTTTAAGAAACGTCGAAGGTTTATCTACTTTTGCCGTTTCGTTGTGCTGTTTTTGTCATTCAGAAGGAATCTCTATTATGTGTTAGCATAGACGCACACAATAGAGATTCCTTCTGAATGACAAAAACAGCGAGAGCCTTTAATTCTTAATTCTTAATTCTCCTTGAAACTCGCTGTTATTATTGTCAATTACAATGTTCGCCATTTTCTCGAACAGGCGTTGCTTTCCGTGCGGAAGGCATCGGAAGGCTTGTCCGTGGAGACGTGGGTGGTTGACAACAATTCCGTTGACGATTCGGTGACGATGGTGCAGGAGAAATTTCCCGAAGTGCGGCTGATTGCGAACCGCGAAAACGTCGGTTTTTCGACCGCCAATAATCAAGCAATTCGGTTGTCAACGGCTGAATATGTTTTGTTATTGAACCCCGATACGGTTGTTCAAGCCGATACGTTCCAAAAAACGGTGGATTTTATGGACACACGTCCCGATGTCGGCGGTTTAGGTGTTCGGACGATTGACGGGTCGGGCAAGTTTCTGCCCGAATCCAAACGCGGATTTCCTTCCCCGTGGGTCGCTTTCTGCAAAGCGTTTGGTTTGTCGGCGTTGTTTCCAAAATCGCCGTTGTTCAATCGCTATTATTTGGGGTATTTATCTGAAATTGACAGCCATGAAATTGATGTGTTAGTTGGCTCGTTTATGCTCATGCGGCGGTCGGTTTTAGATAAAATTGGGCTGCTCGACGAGGCGTTTTTTATGTACGGCGAAGACATTGATTTGTCGTATCGCATTGTAAAAGGAGGTTTTAAGAATTATTATTTTGCAGATACAACAATTATTCACTACAAAGGTGAATCCACCAAAAAAGGCAGTTTGAACTACGTCCGCGTCTTTTACGGGGCGATGATAATTTTTGCAAAAAAGCATTTTCAAGGACAAGAAGCCACGTCTTTTATTGCTTTGATGCAAGCCGCTGTGTGGTTTCGGGCGGCTTTGACGGTCGGAACGGCGGTGTTGAAAAAAATATATTTGCCCATTTTAGACGCCATTTTAATCTTCGTTGGTCTGTATTTTCTCAAAATTTTTTGGTCAAATTATTACTTCGATAATCCCCAACACATTCAGCCGACGTTTTTATTGGTCAACGCACCGATTTACACAACGCTTTGGTTGTCAATGATTTACATGAGTGGTGGCTACGATTTGCCCATTTCTTTGCGCCGCATACTGAGGGGTGTCTTTGTCGGCACATTTGCGGCGGCGGCGGTGTATGGCTTCTTAGATATGGAATTTCGGTCGTCACGGATGCTCATTGTTTTAGGGGCGTTGTGGGCGGCAATTGCTTTGATTGGCCTGCGTTTTTTGTTACATTTCCTAGAAAATCGCAATTTTAAGCTGGGTACTGAGGGGGTGCAAAACCTAGTCATTGTCGGCTCAAAAACCGAATCGGCCCGCGTCAGAACCTTGTTGAATCAAGCCAACGTGAGTAAAAATTTTATTGGCATTGTCAGTCCCGACGAAACCGACGACCACCACAATTTTCTTGGCAGCTTGCGACAATTGGGCGAAATCGTCAGAATTTACCGCGTCGAAGAAGTGATTTTTTGCAGCCGCGACATCGCCGCAAATGACATTATGGCGTGGATGAGTCAACTCGGTGCGGGAATTGACATGCGGATTGTGCCAGAAGAAAGCCTTTCCATCATCGGTTCGTCGGATAAAAACACAAAAGGCGAGTTGTACACCATTGACATCCGCTTCAATATCGCCCAACCGATTCACCGCCGCAACAAGCGCATTTTTGACCTAATCGTTTGTCTATCAATGATTTCGACGTTGTTTTTAATCCTCATTTTTGTCAAAAATAGGCTTCTGTTTTTCAAAAACATTTGGCAGGTTTTGTTTGGTCAAAAAACGTGGGTCAGTTACGCCAATCCCATTTTTTCTGATGCTGTTATTAACGTGTCCAATAATTTACCCAAAATCAAACAAGGCATTTTCTCACCGCTAAATGCCGCTAATCTGACCGAACCAAACGCGCCGACGGTGCAACGGTTGAATTTTTTATATGCGAAGGATTATGATGTTTGGCGAGACGTGGAGATTCTATTACAGGGATTGAACTCATAAAAAAACGAATAATTATTATCGAGCTTAGTAGGCTCTTATTTCCGTGGACATCTGATTTCTAATTTATCCCCTCAGTATTTTATATCATTCGTTGTCTATTTCCTTATAATCATTGTCTAAAAGGGCTTGAATTTCGATAGCCAAAGGCGGTAGATTTTTATGAATAATAGCCCAAATAATTTCATCCGCAATAGCATCATAGGCGTGAATAATGAGGTTTCTCAAATTAACAATTTTTCTAGCGTCTGTTATAGCGATATTTGGTTCGGCAGCTAAAATACGATTAGCAGCTTCTCCAAAAATCTCTAATTCACGTTCGACGGCGCGTTTAAGCAGCCAATTTGTCTCATATTCAAGAAAATCGCGGTCTTTTCCTAGAAAACTATCAATCCGTTCAATTGATGTCTTCATATCAATTAACCATTTTCGGATGCGTTCAGGCGGTTGCATAGATAGGCTGTTTTGATTTGTTAATAGACCGAATCAAAACAGGATTCGTTAGACTTTTTTCAACAACTAAATCCACTTTACGCGCTACAACGCGCTCTAACGCTTCGCGGAAATCGAAGTAATTATCTGCAAAATCGAGCATCGGGACACCCGCAAAAGTGACCAATAAATCCACATCGCTCCGTTCAGTAAAGCCTTCGCCGACGACTGAACCGAAGGCGTATAAATCTTTAACGTAAAATTGTGGACAAAGCTGTCGAATAGCAGTCAGTTGTTGACTATTGATATTGAGTGTCATTATTTTACTCCCCCTCAGTATTTTGTAGTAAAAAATTAAAAAATAGAATAATTTAGAAGCAAAAGTAAGCAATAAATTCTACTACGCCGTTTTTTTAAACACCAAATTGCCCACCACATTCACCACCACATACAGTACAACAAGCAGCGCAACCGCCGCTTCCCGCATCAATACCAATAACAAAATGGCGAGAATGGCGAAAATAAACCGCGTTTCATTGCCTTGCCATTGTAGCCCTTTGATTTTAAGGGAAAACATCGGAATTTCGCTGATTAATAAATAAGAAGAAATCGGAATGAGGGCGTATAAAAACGTTGTGCTACTCGTCAAGTCTTCTAAACCGTCAAAATGATTGATTTTTATGAAAAGTAATCCAACAAAAAACAAGGTATTTGTGGGCGTATTGAGGCCAATAAAATCCGTCGTTTGGCGCGTATCCAAATTGAATTTGGCTAGGCGATAGCATGAAAACGCCGTAATGACGAAGGCCAAAAGGGGATAATACGATTGTTGCACTAAGTTAAAAACCGTCGCCGTCGTCAATAATTTATACAAAATAGCCGCAGGCACAACGCCAAACGACACCATATCGGCCAAAGAATCGAGTTCTTTACCCATTTCGGATTTGACATTGAGCAGTCGCGCTGCAAAGCCGTCCAAAAAATCGGCTATCAAGCAAACGACTAAAAAAAGTACCCCCTCAGTATAACGGCCTCCGAGGATGCTCACGAGGGCGCACGCCCCGCAAAAAACATTTAACAAAGTCAAAGCGTTAGGAATGTGCTGCTTCATATTTTTAAATTGATTTTAAATGCTGAACTCATGTTTCGCAAGCGGCTAAAATAGCCGACTGATTTGAGGGATACGACTGATTTAAAAGGATTTTTTTTCGGAATTATCGGCTTTATGTCGCAAAATACTGAGGGGGTATCAGATTTAGGAAATTTTGCAAATTTCCTAAATCTTTTGCCACAAAAATGCCT
>JAYSRS010000481.1:0-10564 GCA_043720935.1 Saprospiraceae bacterium | reverse complement strand
AATTCTACTTATAAACCACCGCGTTTTTTCCAAAATCACCACTTCAATACCTTCTACCCCGCCCTTTTCAGAACAGCGCAAGGGCTTGATTATCAACGTATTAGATACGAATTGCCCGAAAATGATTTCTTTGATGCCGATTGGTCTTTCCCAACCAAAGAACAGACAACGCACCGCCTCGTTATCTGCATTCATGGTCTTGAAGGTAACGCCCGCCGCCCGTATATGGTAGGTATGATGAAGCGGTTTAACAAGGAGGGATTTGATGCCGTGGGCTTGAATTTACGCGGATGCAGTGGTGAGTCTAATCGTTTGTTAACAGGTTATCACAGTGGTCATACGGCAGATTTGAATCATTTGATTGAAGCAGTTATTGCAGAAAATAAATATACCGACATCACGCTCGTCGGTTTCAGCGTCGGCGGAAATATTGCCTTGAAATATGGTGGTGAACAAGGAAATTTGCTATCGCCTTTTATTCGCAGAATCATTGCGTTTAGTGTGCCTTGCGATTTAAGAGGTTGCAGTTTAGAGTTTGAAAAATCCTCAAATCGGTTTTATCAATGGCAGTTTTTAGTAACATTAAAACAGAAAGCGCGGATTCAAAACGCCCGTTTTCCCAACCGTTTTAATTTAGATAAAGTATTGACTGCCAAATACTTCCGTCAGTTTGACGACTATTATACAGCCCCAATTAACGGCTTCAAAGACGCCGAAGATTATTGGGCAAAAGCAAGTTGTCAGTCGCATCTGCCCAATATCAAAATCCCTAGTTTACTGGTGTCGGCGGTTGATGATTCTTTCCTCGCGGAGACGTGTTACCCAACGGAGTTTGCGGCGTCAAGTACGCTTTTTCACTTGGAAATGCCGCGTTTTGGCGGTCATTTAGGTTTTATGTCGCCCGATACTGAGGGGGTGTTTTGGACGGAAAATAGAGCGATTGAATTTTATAAAACAACCGTTTAGTAAACAATGTACAGGCGATTTTAGTCACCTAAAATTTAAAAACCTTGCAAAACATACGTTTTGCAAGGTTTTTAAATTTGGCTCATTGACAATTTTAGCGGAGACTACATTTACGAAATCTTTAAGATTTCGTAAATGTTTGTAAATCATCATTTTATAAATCAAAGTATTCGATAAGTTTTTCAATAACCGCTAAAATTGTCAAAGAGCCTTAAATTTGATAACGAGGGACTTAACGCAACAAATTAAGTTGTTTAAACGCCGTTATAACGTTGTTTTTAAAGTCTTGATAAGACGATAAACGCGCTAATTTATCCAAATCTAAGCGTTGTCCGATTGGTAAATACAAGTCACCGATGCTCAAATCCCTTCTTCGTTTTTGAGTCAAACCTTCTCTTGCGATTCTGATAGCCGTTTCAATTACTTCTTTCGGATTGCTAATTGTTTCAGCTAATCTATTGATTCCCAATTCATTATCCATTTTATCCGTCCCAATTTCTTGTTTCAACAATTCTTTATCGGCCAATAACCATGATTCCATTTCTTGAATTGGAACAATAGCGACGACTATTTTGCAATAATCGGCGTCGTTTTGTTTATCCAATTCAAGTATTGCAGGATTGATTTTACTCTGATAAATCACGGTTGATGTAGCGGCGTCGGCATCGGTATGAATACAAATAATTTGAATACCAAAATCATCGAACCCTTGTTTAGCCGCATTCAAAACTTGGTTTCTAAAATTTATATCTGTTTTATCAATTTTTATCGGAAAAACGTCAATATCAATTTGCCCCGAACAATCAAAAGCAACGGCTTGCAACGTTTTTTCAACGATGCTTTGTAAAAAATCAATATCTGTATTGCCTTCGGCGAATAGACCTGCAAATAGTTATGCCATCGTTTTAAGATTGATTTGAAGCGGTTTCCAAATAGTTTTTTACGTTAGTTAGGGTAATTTTTTTATCTTGTGGAGAAAAACTAAGCGTCAACTGCGCGTTTTCCTCTTTAAATACAGGCAATATGCTTGTAACACTTAACGCAAGACGCTTATTTTTAATGTCTGTTACTCTGTTTCTCATTTCAGCATACCAAATACTTACATTATCGTCTTGTTTCCAATTGAAAATGTAGGACACCAAAACAGGTGAATGCGTATTAACAATCACTTGATGTAAAGGCTTTTCAGTGTTCATAAAATCAATGCTTAAACCTTTCAACAAATCAGCTATTGATTTAATACGAAAAGGATGAATACCATTTTCAGGCTCTTCAAAACACAATAAACCCGTGTGTTTGTTGTCATATTCCAAAATACACAAGGCTAAAATGCGTAAAGTGCCTTCCGACAGCACGCGCGAAGAATATTCTTTTTTATCTTTATCTTTAAGTTTTATCAAATATTGCTTGTTTTCGGTTCAACGCATCAAATAAATTACTCTTGCCCGAAGCGTTTGCTCCCGCAATGATTGTGAAAGGTGTGAATTCCATTTCAAAGTTGTGAAAGGATTTGAAACCGTTGATTTTAATATACGTTAGCATTTTATTGATTTTTATCTATTTGAATCACAATTATTTAGGCAACCAAAGTAGCCTGTACGTTTTCATCTTCCACAATATGGAGCATCAACACCTTATCAAAATCTTCAATCGTCGCCGCCAAATCAGCAGCTTCTTTTTTCGGATTTTTCCACCAATTGTACGACCAAACGGACGCCACATTCACACCCGTTTTTGCCAAATCTTTGAGCAAACGACGTTCCCAATCGGCGTTGAAAAATGCGCCTTCCGCCAAGCGGCCATCTATGCGTATGACGGTCGGTTTGTCGGTATCATCGTCCGTTTTTGGCAAAATAACCAACGGAAACGTTTGATTTTCAATGGTATAGTGCGTTTTTATCCGATTTTTACCCATTGTTATTTTCAAGGCGTCGGCGATTTCTTCGACGAAAACGGACGTTTTTGGCGTAACGGGTTTGCCGTAAAGCGTCGCTAAGTTTTTAAAAATGCCTTCATACTGAGGGGGTCTATTTTCTTGAATATGGTCAGCTAACAACAAGAGATTTGACAGCAAAAACGGCATTTCGTAGTCTCTATTGCTCGATTTTGCTTGCAATTCGGCGGCAGAAATCGAGTTGACCCAAATCAAACGTTTCGTAAAACTATTGAGCAATTGACGAAAAGAGCGTTTTGACAAATTAATTTTTTCAAAATCTGAAAACGTGCCACTCACCACCAAAACGTCAAATTGAAGCCCCGCCAATTCATTAATTGCATACACATTGAGGCCGTTTCGTTGCAAACGCTCCACTTTCTCCCAACCAAATAATGCTTTTTGAAGAATGTGTAAAAGGTTGGTATTCAAGGCATCACGTTGTTCAATTGTCATCGTGACGACGCCGATTCTCGGATACGTATTGAAAGGCGTAGCAGATATTTCCTTTAAAACTTCCGTTACTTCGGCGATTTCGAACTCATTGACGCGGGTTTTATCGCTGAATTTTCCATCCAAAAAATGAACGGAAACAGATTGTTCTGCCACCGTTTGACGGTAAGGTACTTGAACATTCGGATAAAAAACGGCTTGATTCAATCGCCGCGTCGTGTCGCTCAACGAGCGGTGCAAATAATTGAGCGTAACGACTGCCGCGCCATTTTCTTTAACTTTTGCAGCAAAAGAGTGGGCAGGAAGGGCATCTAAATAAGCTGTTTCGTTCATCACAACGACCCCCTCAGTATTTCGGAGAATTGGTACAACTTGTTCTGTATCAAGGTTTTGTGCATTCTCAAAAATAACCAAATCAAACTCTTTGCCTTCTTGTTCAATCAATTGCGTAGCCACTTGCGGCGTCAACAACAAAACGGGATAAACTTCCGAAAGCGTCTGAATTGACCCCCTCAGTATGTCCTTTAATAATTTGCCTTTGGCGTGTGTTTGATTTTTTTCATGGAAAAATAGCTTAAACCCATCGCGGTTTTTATCTTTCATTTCCTTAACCGCCGTCTTTTTTCGGTCGTTCCACATCGCTGCAATTTGCGTCGGCATGAGTTGTCGGATGCGGTCTTCAACGGCGTTCATGTCGTTCATCAAAGCATCGTTGCCCAACGTATTTGATTGATAATGAACAACTAAGGTGTTGTAAAAATACCAACTATCAAAGGCGGTTGACCAACTTGATGGTTTGACTTTCACCAAAGCGGCTACCAAACGCCGTGCATTTTCGGGCATGGCCAACCATTCTTTTTGCCAAATAAAAAACGTGTCGAAATCGCGCATATTGAGTTGCGTTTCTTCTAGTTTTTCAATCGTATCTTCAATAAACAACATTCGTTTTGGCAGCGTTAACATTTTATGCGTCAACTGCTCGGCGTAAAGGTGCGCGTCGTTCAATTTTGTCAATAAATCGTCCAAATCGGTCTCAATTTGCTTGATTTCGACGGAAAGCGGTGCGTCAAAATGTTGCGCGGTTTTGGCATTGAGGCGTTGCAATTCTTCTTGAACCGTTGACGGCAAGGCTTTGCGCCACCCGCGTAGGAGCAATTCAAACGTTTCAAGATTCAATTGCAATTTTTTTACATCTTTCCTATCTGATTTCTTCAAAAACTCGTGCGGAAAATGCCGCCGTGATTGATGAATTTCGGACAACTTTTCATATTGTTGCAAAGCCTCATCTTTTGCCGTCAAGACATTTTTAGAACGGTCGCTAAACAAGGAAGAGGCATACAAACCACTGACTTTCAATAAGTTAGAACTCTCAAAATCAGCCCCATATTGAAATTGATAATCAGAATGCGCTTCTTTCAGATGCCGCAATTGCTCGCGCAATTCCGTTGAATGACTTTCGTAATAATTCATCAAACGTTGTGCATAGGCGTCGTTAAGCGCGATGCTGCGGTGGTGTAAGGCTTTGAATTTATCAATAAAAGTAGTGAGTTTCGCCGCTGTTTTTGAGCGGCTTTCTTCTGCGATTTTAGGTGTTGAATCACTCGAAACAAAGGCCGAAGGATGCACATTACTGAGGGGGTGCTTCAAGGTATTGACATTTTTAAAGGCCGCCTCGCTCGCCGCAATCAAGGCCGTTAATCGCTCATATTCTTCTTTTGTAAATTCATAATCCGATGAATTTAAGTGATTTGCGAGCAATTCACGCCCAACCGTTTTTTGGCTTCGCAAAAATAAACCCACCACTTCGGAGAAATTGGCATCGCCAAAAATCGGATTTTCCAAAGCCGCATGACTGTCGTCCGACTTTGCCAAAAGCCGCCGTGCTTGTTTCAACGCAATCTTGAAATCATCTTCTTTGAACTCAATTGTTTTACCAAACTGCTCGTTGCGGAGGACATCTAATAAGAGTTTTTTATCATGGTAAACGTCTTTTAAAAGGAACGTCAAATTGCCCAACCCGAGTTTCACAAACTCATTTTGAATCTGCATCAAAGTCGCCAAATCATCCGCTACGACGGCGGTTTTTTGACCATTTGACAAGGCGTTTAACAAAATATTGGCCGACAAATGCGTCTTGCCCGTGCCATGACCGCCTTCAACGACCGTAATTTTATTCCTCAAAATAGTCCGCAAAGCCGACCGTTGAAACACGTCTTCGGGCAAAACCGTAAACTCATGTGCGTGTTCGGCTGTCCACGTAAAGTTTTGAAAATCAATGGTTTCTGCTTTCTTTTCAAACAAAGCCCCTTCTGCATGAGGAAACAAACTAAGCACACCCGCCCACGCAATATCACCGCGTTCGCAAAGTTCACGCGTCGTTTTTTCCGAAGGACATTCGCGCAAAGCAGGGTTAATATTTTCCGTTGGAAATTTGAGACGCTCCGACAAATCTTGACAAAAAGCCGTGAAACCGCCGTAACCAAACGGGCGATTTTGAACGTAGCCGTTCAGATGTTCCGCCAAATCAAGGCCGTGTTTGTCTCGAATGTGTTGAATTAAAAACTCATTCGTCACGACTGCCGAATTGTCGTCAAAACCAATTAACCAACTGTCTCGTCGCGTCGGGTGCGGCTTCATCGTGAGATACCACGTAAACAAAGGCGCAACGATTTGCCCCCCCTCCCTATTTCGGTCGAAAATCAAGGGAAAACCGAAGCCAAACGTGTGTTGCCCCCGCGTTTTCTGTCGATTTTTTGTTTCAAAGAAAAAATGACGAAACGCATCGGCGTGGTTGTGTTCCGCATGAATGTCCGTTTCAAAGGTCGCATGACCATAAAACAGTTCTGCCCATTTGGTAATGAGTGAAAAATCGCGGCTAAAAACCGAGAACATATCGAGTTTATCGTCGCCAAGCGGCAACAAGTGGAGGTGAGATTTAGCAGATTTTTGGTGTTCCATAGATAAGCTGTTTTTTATATAAAATATTGAACTAGAAACAAAACTAGATAAAAGTCTTAAATCGTGGTAATAGTTGTGCGATAATCTTTTGTTTTTTATAAAATAGGCTTTCGCAGTATAGAATTACAGAAAGCTGTTTTTTCGTGACTTTATTTTTTATCTTTGTATATTTTTACGCCACAATTTGTAAGAATACAATAAAAAATAACGATATGATAAATCGCATACAAATAGAAAATTTTAAATCTATTCAAAAAATAGACATAGAATTGCGCCCTATCAACCTTTTGATTGGCGCAAATGGCGCAGGCAAAAGTAATTTTATTGGCTTTTTTGATTTGCTAAAAAAAATATACAATCAAGATTTGCAAGACTACATAGCCGAAGAAGTAGGTGCAAATAATATCTTGTATTTCGGTTTGCAAAACTCCGAATATCTACGAAGTCGTATCTTTTTTGATAAAAATGCTTATTATTTTGTGTTAAGACCTAATAAAGAGGGTGATTTATATTTTGAAACCGAAGGCACTCAATTTAATCATGGTTGGGTTAAAGATAATGGTTGGGATAAAGAAGAATTAGCAAAAGGGCATAAAGAAAGTGTCTTGAGGCATCAAAATTACCGCCGATACAGATACGTCAACGCCTATATGCAATCGTTTAGAATATTTCATTTTCATGATACGAGTAAAACGGCTAAAATCAAACAGAAAGGCGACATTAATGACAACCGCTTTTTGCGAGAAGATGGTAGTAATTTAGCAGCTTATCTGTATTTAATGCAAGAGAAATACCCAAAAAATTTTAGGAAAATAGAAATGACTATTCGCTCGGTCGCGCCTTATTTTGACGGTTTTAACTTGCAACCCGACCGTAAAAACAACGAAGTGATTCGATTGGAGTGGAAAGAAAAAGGGTCGGATGCTTATTTTAATGCCCGCCATTTTTCAGACGGCACTTTACGTTTTATAGCCTTAGCCACGCTGTTGTTGCAGCCCGAAGCCCCCGAAGTGATTATTATTGATGAACCTGAATTGGGTTTACATCCCTTTGCCATTGATAAATTAGCGGGTTTAATTAAAAAAGCATCTGCCCAGACGCAAATTATTATTTCTACGCAATCAGTTAATTTGATTGATAATTTCGATGCGGAAGACATTATAACGGTTGATAGAAAAGATAAACAATCCGTTTTTAAACGCCAAGATAGTGCGTTATTAAAAGATTGGTTGTTTGAATATGACAATAGCGTGGGCGATTTATGGATTAAAAACGTAATAGGAGGCAGACCATGAAACATTTATACATCATCGTAGAAGGTAAGACAGAATTAGAATTTGTCAATCGCTTGCTCATTCCTTACTTGGTAGGTAGAGGTTTAAAAACGCATATCCAAGGCTTACCTATTGATATGAAAGGCGGTGGGCATGGATTTAATAACATTGAGCATTTCAAAAAGACAATTCGACCGCTTTTATCCAATGAAAATGCGCCATTTATTACAACGATGATTGACCATTATGGTATAAATAGTGAGAAAAAACTACCAAATTACCTCAATTGTATTAAAGAAATAGATGTCGAAAAGCGCATTATTTGTATGGAAAATAGCTTGAATCAAGCCGTTCAATCCATCAAAGCTTACGATTTTTTCATGCCAAATATCATGCGGCATGAAATGGAAACCCTGCTATTTGCTCATCCAGAAAGCGGTTTTGATTTGGAAAGTGATGATATAAAACAAGGCGTTTTAGACATTTGCGCCCAGTTTCCCAACATTGAAGACATTAATAGTACCCCGCAAGGTGCGCCTTCAAAGAGATTGGAAAAAGTATTTGAAAAATTTGGCAAAAAATACAATAAAGGAGCTGATGCAGTAGATATTGCCGAACTCCGTGGTATTGAAATTATACTGGAAAAATGTCCGCGTTTTAAGCATTGGATAGAACAATTAATTGAAAGGATTTTGGTTTAAAATAGGGAACTTCATTGTTGTCAATTTCCCAAATATACCCCCTCAGTATCCCGATACTGAGGGGGTATATTTTTGACGTTACGCCAGCATTTTCCAACTAAAAAGTGGTTTTATTAGAGGGAAACAACAATTAATTTCGACAAACGTCTTATTAATCAATCCAAATGCTACATTTGCGCCTTCACTTAATTTTCTACCAATTTTAAATTATCAATCATTTTATGGAAGAAGTAGCTTTACTAGCTAAAAATCAGACAGAACTTGTTCATGCGGTGGATACTGTTTGGGTAGCGATTTGTGCCGCGCTCATTTTTCAAATGGAAGGCGGTTTTGCTTTATTAGAAGCAGGATTTGTTCGGTCTAAAAACGCGGTGAGTATCATCGCCAAGGTAATGATTGACATTATTTTTGGCGGCGTTGCTTTCTATGCGGTCGGTTTTGGCATTGCTTATGGCGCGTCAAACGGCTGGTGGGCGTTCAGCATGGGCATTACCGACCAAGATTTAGGCTTAGGCTTAACGATTACAAATTCCTTGTTTTGGTTCATTCAATTAGGCTTTGCGATTGCGGCGATTTCGATTGTTTCGGGGGCAATGGCCGAGCGCATGAATATTTGGACTTATACCGTTTTCGTAGCGGTTTTCTGCGCTTTGCTCTATCCTTTGGCGGCTAATTGGGTTTGGAATCCGAAAGGTTGGCTTTGTGTGATGGGTTTCAACGACTTTGCAGGTTCGGCGGCAGTTCATGCGATGGGCGGTTTTGCAGCTTTGGCAGGGGCGATTGTTTTAGGCCCGCGCATCGGCAAATACAATGCGGACGGCTCAATCAATGCGATTCCCGGGCATAATTTGCCTTTGGCGGCAGTCGGGGCGTTTATCCTTTGGTTTGGTTGGTTTGGCTTCAATCCTGGGTCAACTTTGGCCGCCGTTGGCAAATGGGAATTGATTGGTCAAGTGGCAACGAACACGTTTTTAGCGTCGGCTATGGGCGGTATTTCGACAATGGTTTATACACAATTGCGCCATAAAACCGTAGATATTACGATGGTTATCAATGGCATTTTAGCGGGTTTGGTCGCTATTACGGCAGGTTGCAACGTCGTTACGCCAAATTGCGCCTTGATTATCGGCTTGGTGGCAGGTATTTTGGTGGATATTGCGGTCATTACGATTGACAGAATGAAAATTGACGACCCCGTCGGGGCGATTGCCGTTCACGGTGTCAATGGTTTGTTTGGCACATTGGCCGTTGGCTTATTTTCTGTCAAAAATGGTTTGTTTACAACGGGCAGTTTGGATGGCATCAAGGTTCAAGCCTTAGGCGTTTGTTCTATTGCCTTGTTTTCCTTTGTAACAAGTTATGTTTTATTGACCATTATCAATAAAATAGTCCCAATTCGTATCTCGCGCATTGAAGAACAAGCAGGTATTGATACGGCTGAATATGGCGTGGAAGCCTATTCAACCTTTGAGTAAGTTTTGAGTTTTGAGTTTCGGGTTTTGAGTTTGGTGTAACTCAAAACCCGAAACTCAAAACTCTTTTAAATTGACTAATTTTCAAATTCAATAATAAAATGAAAAAAGTAGAAGCAATTGTAAAACCTTCTAAATTGAAAGCGATTCATGCGGGATTGATTGCGGCGGGAATTCCCTGCATGACTGTTATGCCCGTTAAAGGGGCGGGTTTGCAGAAGGGCTATGCCGAAGTGTATCGCGGCACGGAACGCCCCATGATTTTGTTGCCCAAAGTCATGATTATATGCGTTGTTAGCGATGAAAATCTCGAAAAATGTGTGGACGTTATTCTCGACAATGCGTCAGAAGGGAATCTTGGCGACGGCAAAATCTTCGTCTATGATGTCCTTGACGCGATTCGGATTCGCAATAGAGAACGCGGGAATGATGCGATTAGATAATGGTGTAAGAACCATTTAATTTCCTAGTCCTAGATAGATATTGGACAACTTAAAAGGCGTTGCAAACAAGTGTTTGCAACGCTTTTTATTGTCAATGCACAAAGGATTTAAGCTGTTTTTTATGTACTTAGTCGCTAAAAAGTAAAGGTTTAAAAGTCAGATACGCCTTTTAAACCTTTATTTTTTATGAAAAGACGGCTTTATACTGAGGGGGGTATATATTTGCCCGATAATTCCGTAAAATAATTCGAGACGATAAAACAAATTGGTTCTCTGAAAATTATTGTGGAGAGTACATTTAGGAAATTTTTAAAATTTCCTAAATGTTTGTAAATCAATATTTTAAGTATTGATTTGAAAGCAT
>JAYSRS010000480.1:0-10579 GCA_043720935.1 Saprospiraceae bacterium | reverse complement strand
ATTTAGGAAATTTGCAAAATTTCCTAAATCTTTTGCCGCAAAAACACCATTTTTTACTTAAAAATTGGTTTGCGACATAAAACCGATAATTCCGTTAAAAAATGCCCTATTTCGATGCAAAACCATCAAAATAGGGCGTTTTTACTGAGGGGTATCTTTGATTTCAAATTTCTATAATTATCCAAATTTTTTCGCGCGCAATTCTTGCAAAAAGCGCAACAACTCGCCTTCATCATGGAACAAAACCTCGCGTGGTTTTGAGCCTTCGTTCGGCCCAACGATGCCTAAATGTTCCAATTGATCCATAATCCGCCCCGCTCGATTGTAGCCTAATTTCAAACGGCGTTGAATCATTGACGTCGAACCATGTTGATTTTGAACGACTAAACGCGCCGCGTCTTCCAACATATCATCTAAGTCATTGATGTCAACTGCACCGACTTGATTGCCCACGCCACTCTCTTCGGCAGAAAATTCAGGTAAGAAATACGGCGTTGCGTAGCCAGGTTGTTCGTGAATGAAATTTATTACGCGTTCAACTTCGGGTGTGTCCACGAAGGCACATTGCAAACGCACGATGTCTGAACCCGCCGTCATGAGCATATCGCCGCGACCTATCAATTGGTCTGCGCCGTTTGTGTCCAAAATTGTCCGCGAATCCACTTTTGAGGCCACTTTAAAGGCCACACGGGCAGGAAAGTTCGCTTTAATAACACCCGTGATGATGTTTACGGAGGGGCGTTGCGTCGCAATAATCAAGTGAATACCGACCGCACGGGCCAACTGCGCAAGACGGCCAATCGGCAATTCAACCTCTTTGCCCGCCGTCATAATCAAATCAGCAAATTCGTCAATAACTAAAACGATGAAAGGCAAGAACTTATGCCCTTTTTCGGGATTCAATCGCCGACCTATAAACTTTTCGTTGTATTCTTTAATGTTCCGTGCTTGCGCTTTTTTCAACAAATCATAGCGTTGTTCCATCTCGATAACCAAAGAATTTAACGTTCTGACGACCTGCGACGTGTCCGTAATAATCGGTTCTAATTGGTCGGGCAAGTACGCCAAAAAGTGGTTGTCAATTTTTCCGTAAGGCGACAATTCCACTTTTTTAGGGTCAATCAAGACCAATTTAAGCTGCGACGGGTGTTTTTTGTACAACAATGAGCATAGAATCGTGTTGATACCGACCGATTTACCTTGTCCCGTTGCCCCCGCAATCAGCAAATGCGGCATTTTGGCAAGGTCAACGACAAACACTTCGTTGGAAATTGTTTTGCCCAAAGCAATCGGCAAATCCATGTCCGTCCGCTTGAAACGTTCGTGTGAGAGGACTTCGCGGAGCGAAACGACTTGCTTACTTTTGTTCGGCACTTCAATACCTATCGTGCCACGGCCTGGAATCGGGGCGATAATCCGAATGCCCAAAGCGGCAAGGCTTAAAGCAATGTCATCTTCCAAATTTTTAATCCGTGAAATTCTCACACCTGGGGCAGGAACAATCTCGTAAAGCGTGACCGTTGGGCCAATTGTTGCGCGGATTTTGGTGATTTCTATTTTGTAATTGAGCAAAGTCTCAATAATTTGGTCTTTATTCGACTCTAATTCGCTGCGGTCAATCTCCACTTTCTGGTCTTCGTAATTCTCCAAAAGCATCAAAACGGGATGCTCATAACCCGCCAAATCGAGTGTTGGGTCGTAAGGCGTTGAGATGTCGCCAAGCGGTTTGTCGCCAAAAAGCTCGCCTTGAACGCCCAAACGCTTGGGTTCTGCCGCCAAATCCGCCAAAATGCCCTCGGGTACTGAGGGGGGTGTTTCCGAAATTTCCAAAGTGGAATCACCAATTTTTAGGCTCGTGCTGCGGGTCGGCGTTGCTTTTTCGACAGGGCTTAAATCGTCACCGTCGAGGCTCAAACTGCCTGGCTTTAGTGTCGGCAATGTCACCGCCGCAGGAAGGTCGAGGGCTTCTTCCATTGCCGTTCGTTCACCCGCTTTTATGGGTGCGAGGCTCACTTCCTCAGCCTCTTCTTCTTCGTCTTCTTCAAAAACAGGGTCAGAAGTGGTGCCTTTTTGACGTTTTTCTTTTGGTGTTGACGTTAATCGGCGTAAATTTTCCTTCGGACTGAACGTAGCATTGCGGTAGCGGTCGTCCCAAATCGAGAGGATAGCGGCTTGGAGTTGTTGCCCCAAAGTTTGCAGCGTTAAGCCTTTCAGTTCGGGATTGTATGTCCAAATAATCAAGAACATAATAATAAGGCTTATCAGCAAAAATGTACCGATTTGGCCCACAAAACCGATTAAAAAACGGCTCACTTCCGTACCAAATAGGCCGCCCCACGGGAAGTCTGATAGTTGAAAAATAAAGCCCAAAAGGATAGATGTGCCAACCATCCAAATTATAGATGTCCGCAGACGGTTGCTAAAACGTTCCAACGGGACTTCGTTGATAATGCCCAAACCGTACTGAAAAAGCAGATAAATAATGAAAAACGACGGCACACCAAAGAGCGAATAGATAAAAAAATTGGACACGATGGCCCCTAGCCGCCCGAGCAGATTGTCAACTTCGATGTCTTGAAAGAGCAAATCGAAGGAGAAACGAAAGACTTTATCTTGGTCGTCTTGCCACGTAAAAATGTAGGAGGCACAAGCGATAAACAGGTAAGCGGATAGGAAAACGAGGAGGACACCGAGGAGTTTCGGAGTGCGCGGGTCGTCGCCAAGTATGCTTTTTGATTTAGCCATGATTTTTTCAGTGTAATTTTATAGTGTGTTCCTAGCGTTAAATTTTTGAGAGGATGAAGTGCAAAAGTAATATTTTAGCAAAATTCATGCGAAAAAATATGGACGGTTCATTCCAAAAAATGTAAAGCCATAATTAAAGAATGATTTTTTAAATTATATTAAGCAAGTTATCGCGTCGTTATGGCCGCAAAAGTACGTTTTTGATTAAAATTATGGCTACTTTTTTAATGTGCAACAAATTTGCATTTAGGTAACTTTAACCCCACATTCCGCACCTCATTGAACTAAAATGCTTTATTATTCTTTTATTTTTATGGAAGGCAGTAGCTCTTTTAGTCTATTCCCTAGGCGAAAGAAAATTAAGAATGGCCTTAGTCGAAAAAGAAGAAAACGTACTCAATCAAATTGATAAGCCTACAAATAAACCCACTTTAAGAATGATTTTCAACCTATTTAGAGGCATTCATTGGGTCAAAAACAACCAGAACCAACAGTTTTGTACCAATTTAAATGAGAATAGAAAAAAAAATATTGCTTTGATGGGAAGCTATATTAGTAGATACTACATTTTCGATTACTGAGGTGCGGAATGTGGGTATAAGACAAATTAATGCCTATCAAGACTTAGCCAAAGAAGATATTAGGAGAATATTAAACTCTTCTGGTTTTGTGAGTGTCGTTCACCAATTTACCGAATAAGCACCCCCTCAGTAAAAACGGCTTTCAGCACACGCTGAAAGCCGTTTTTACGTGCATCACTTTGCACTTATTTCCCTACCACAATTTTCTTTGTCAACAACTTTCCTGCCACCGTCAATTGCACAACAAACAGCCCCGTTGCGTATCCCTCAGTATTCACGCGCCACTGGTGTAAACCCGACGCAAAAGATTGATTATCAAAGCATTCTATAAATTTTCGGCTCGTTACGTCGTAGAGTTTAAGACTTGCTTTGGTGGAATCTTTATCTACTTTAAAATTAATAAACAATTCGTTTTTGATGGGATTTGGAAAACATAAGATGGATTCTTTATCTGTCAGTTTGGCCAATTCGAGTTGGCCTTTGCGGTAAAAAGTGGGTGCACCTGTGAGCACAATGAATTTTGAGCTAATGATTTGAATCCCCCCCGTTTGTGAAAAGAGCCAATCCATGCGCTGAACGTGTTTTATACTGAGGGGGTCGGGAAAAGAGTAAGTTGCCGATGCCTGTTCAGACCTATCCGTTTTTGTTTTTGCCCAAAGGCAATAAACCGTTGTGCTGTCGCTTTTTCGACGGAAGGCCGCACCGTCCACATCGGGCGTCATGTTTAAGCGTTTTGTTTCCAGCGAATCATACGCATAGCCATCCAAAAGTTGGGTGATTGTTTTATTGGCCATGCCTTGTTGCGTGGGTTTACAATCTTTTACCGCTTTGTTTATCAACGGATAATACATACCCATTAAATCAAATTCGTTTTCCATTTTGTTTGCGTCAACGAGTTCGCCGATGCTGTACGGATGAAATTGCAACAAACCGTTGACTTGCGATTTGACAAAAGCCTTCAATAAAAAATTGCGTTGCGCTTCATAACTGCCCATAAATTCCCCTTTTTCTTTCGCAGGAATGTTCGATTCGGTGATGATAAAATGTTTTTTAGGATAGGTTTTACCGTCGTAACCGTATTTAGTCAAAACCGTTTCAAAGGCCGTTTTTCTTTTAAAAACCCCTTCAACGGCGCGGTCAGAGTGCCGATATTGTAGGAAACCATTGATTTTATCGCTCCATTCACGGACTGAATTGTCAATATGTGGATAGGAATGATAGCTCACAACGTCAAAATACGCCCCGCCATTCAAGGGATACTGAGGGGTCTTGCCACCGCCGTTCGGATTATCGGTTTGGCGCAATAAAATATCCACAAAACTTGGAAAACCAACGCCACCCAAAGTAACGTATGCAGAAGAATCAATACTTTTAATCACTTCATAACTAATGCGTAACAAACGAATGTAGTGCTGCACGGGCGCGTGCAAGGCATACTCGCACGGGTCGGGATTTGTGTTCCACCACGCGCCAGGCAGACCCACCGCCATTTCGGTTTTGTAGGTCGTTGCGAAGTCAGGTTCGTTCCAGATTTCCCAAAATTTAATCCATTTGCCGTAGGCTTTTACGGTTTTATAGACGTATAACGCGTAGTAATTTTTATCATTGACGGGCGTCCCATTTTCGCCTTTGTCCCAAATCGGCTCATACATACTCGCAAACAACGCCGACGAATCTTTACCACAATAAATCGTGTTGTCTCGATGCGCTTTTGAGGGATAACCCAAAAAGCAGACGTTGTTTTTCATGCCCAACGCCTCGTAATGTTTGAAGGCATCGAGGCGAATATCGTAGCCCCAATAGTCTAAAAAATGCTCAAACAAAGCGGGACGCAAGGTTTTTACACCAATTGCGGCAGCAAAATCGGCGATATTTTCGTCGCGGTGCGGTGGATAATACCCCATATTTGAACCATAACCAAAGTCTCCCGTGTAAGGCGGGACAACATCATTAGCGGTGCGTTTTGTACTGAGGGGTGTCTGAGCTTGAGAACAATGCGTAAAAAATAAAGAGAAAATAAAGAGAAAACGAAGCGAACGGACAGTGTTTTTCATAGTCGTTGACGATAAAATGTGAAGTTTTTAGTGATTGTAAAATAATCGTGCAAAAATAAGGGAAAAATTAGGGTTTGGTTTACCCAAATTCAGCTATTTTTCGCACTTCAAAAAAAACGACTTTACATTACAGTATCCAACGTCGTCAAGGTTTTTAACCTCGACGACGTTTCGGCTACTAAAAATCCATCATTAAAAGATGAAAAAAATCGGAAAACCCATTGGTGAAACGTTTCCACATTATTTCCAACGCTACATTGACCAAGTGCCAGAAGACGGTAATTTGGTCAAAAATCTGAAAGACATTCACGCTGAAACAGTAGCGTTGATTAAAGGTTTGTCGGAAGAAAAACTGCTCCATCGCTATGCAGAAGGCAAGTGGTCTATTAAAGAAATGCTCGTTCACATCGCCGACACGGAGCGTATTTTTACGTATCGCGCTTTGCGCTTCGCTCGTGCCGATTCGACGCCTTTGCCAGGCTTTGAAGAAGATGATTATGCGCCGCAATCCAAGGCAGATAAGCGTAAAATAGCAGCGATTTTGAAGGAAATGGCTACCATTCGCGCTGCTTCATTGAGTTTTATTGAGAGTTTAGACAATAAAATGTTGAAAAGAACGGGTGTCGCCTCTAACAATAAAATGTCCGTAAAAACAATCGTGAATCTGATTTATGGGCATCACAAGCACCATTTGAATATTTTGAGAGAACGTTATCTCTAATTTATTCGCACTCTTGTCTGTATTTGCGAATTTATTCGCACCCGTCCTTGCAAATTTATTTGCAAGGCGTAATAGCTTGAAAGTCAAACGTTTACTTGCGCCTTTTCACTCTGCAAATAAATTTGCAGGGACGGGTGCAAATGAATTTGCAAATACAGTAGTGCGTAGTGCAATACAGTTTAAAACCATTTTCTTCATTCTAAATAATAAAAAAACAATATGGCACCAGGAAAAAAAATGCCTAACAAACCCGTCAATACTGAGGGGGGAGATTCGACTGACATCAGGGAGAAATTCATTGGTTCAGACACATCAGATAGCAATTTTGCGAACTATCGCATTACGCCATCCGAAGATATGACGGTTTGGCAAACCGCCGATATGTGGCCGCAACCGAAGTGGTTGGCCCAAAAACGCGGTGAAAAACCGAAGGAAAAAAGCAGCTACCGTGATTTTCATTTGAACAGTTTGCGGTCGCGTTATTTGGAACTCGAAGCCGATTTTCGGACCTGTTACAACAATTTTTACCATTCCGATTACATGGATTTGAACACCGCTCAAATCGTAATTGGGTATCTTCAATCGGCCAAAAAAGCTCTTGAAGGTAATGATGGTGACATTTATGACATCATCACGATGCTCAATTTGGCCGACCAAGGCATGGTCTGGATGTATCCGCCGCACGTTGCGAAGGCGCGTGCCGCAGGTTTGGGCGCAGAACTAAAAGCACAAGGCAGTCCGTGGGGCGATTATTTGGTGTCGGAAATGATTGACCCGAACCAGACGCTTGGTGGTTTGCGCGGTGCGCTTGACAAAACAAAATCGGCGGTGAACGAAGCGGCGCAATCGGCCTTGATTTCGACGGGTTTGCAAATCGAACGCCTCCGTACGGCTTGGATGTGGAGTTTGATTGTCCTCGGCATCGCTTTGGTTTTTCTGCCGATGATGGTTAATTACGACGACAGTTTTTGGACAAAAACGGCCATTTCTAAAATCCAAAACGAGTACTGGCGACCGTGGTTTGTGGCGGGTTGCATGGCAATTTTCGGCGTTGGTGGCGCATTTTTCAGCAGTTTGATGCAAGTTCGGAGTACGAAGGCGAATTTGAATGATTTTCAAGAAAAGCAAAAAGACAGTCAACTCAAATTGGCTGTTGGAGCTATTGCGGCCTTGATTATGTTTATCTTTTTGTCATGGCAAATCATCCCGGGCGTTGAATTGAAAAACGCAGGGTCATTCTTATTTTTGGCCTTCGTAGCGGGCTTTTCGGAGCGTTATTTCCTTCGCATTTTGAATATCGAAGACGAAGGTTCAATGCCGTTGCCCGACAAACCTGCGCCTGTTACACTTGCCCGTCCGTCGCTTGATGCACAAGAGAGCGAAGAAGATGTGAAAACGGATATGGCCCATTCAGATGTAAATAATGAGCCTATCAATCAATAAGTGATAAGTGAAAAGTGAAAAGTGATAAGTGAAAAGTGAAAAGTGATAAGTGAAAAGTGAAAAGTGAAAAGTGATAAGTGAAAAGTGAAAAGTGAAAAGCGATAAGTGAAAAGCGATAAGTGAAAAGCGATAAGTGAAGAGTGAGCCCTCTGTAAAATTGGGGGAATCGTTTTTCACTTATCGTTTTTCACTTATCGTTTTTCACTTATCACTTTTCACTTTTCACTTATCACTTTTCACTTATCACTTATCGTTTTTCACTTATCGTTTTTCACTTATCGTTTTTCACTTATCACTTATCACTTATCACTTATCACTTATCGTTTTTCACTTATCGTTTTTCACTTATCACTCATGGAAAGCCTCTTTTGAGGCTTTTTTTATGCCTTTTTGATAAAAAATACTGAGGGGGTATTTTTTGATAAAACAATCGGCGTATATTTGAACGTTATAGTGATTCAGCCTTTGATTTCAAGTAAAATAAACGGCTAAAGCCTGTAATCGGTCGTTATAAATCCCTCATTTATAATCCCTCATTCATTCTTTCTCTGCAATTTATAAAAAGTGTCTCGACGATGAAAAAATTAACAATACTAACCACTTTGTTGCTCCTTGCAACCGTCGTTTTTGGCCAAAATCGCTTGAAAAACGATACAAAAGGCATTATTTACAGCACTGAAAAAGTGTTGGACGCACGGCTCTATTCCTTCGGTTGGGGGTTTGCGGCGAACGCTCAATTCGGCAAAATACGCGCTTACAACCGCACAACTTACTACGCCCTCGGTTTGGGATTTGATTTAAAACACCCCAAAGAAGTGAAAAAATCGGCTGAAACGTCGCTAAATGCGTCGGGTTCGGGGTTTAGCAGATATACTTTTGGTAAGCAAAACTACGCTGTTTCGTTGCGTGGTGGTTATGGTTTTAAGCGGTATTATTCCGAAAAAGCATCGAAAAATGGTGTGGCGATTGCGCTTAATATGTCGGGTGGGCCGTCGCTTGCTTTGATGGTACCTTATTATTTGGAGATTGGTTCGGGGAAAGACCAAAAAGTAACGGCGACAAAATACTCGGTGGAGAATGAAAAAAACTTTCTCGACCCTTACAAAATTAAAGGAAATTCGGGTTTTTTCAAGGGCATAGGCGAAACAACGGTCGTTCCCGGGGCTTACGGAAATGTTGCGCTTCACCTCGATTGGGGCGCGTTTGACGAGTTCGTGCGGGCGGCTGAAATCGGCGTTCAAGTCGATGTTTACGCCAAAAGATTGCCTATCATGGTCGAGTCAGCAGACGTTAAGAACCGTCCGTTTTTCTTCAATCTTTACCTATCTTTGCAGCTTGGAAAACGGAATTGATTTTGAATTAAAAATTAAAAATTAAGAATTAAAAATTTGTAACACCTTGGTATTCAATTTTTTATAAAAATACTGAGGGGTCTTACAGCAATTTTGATACGGAACATTTTTTATGCAGGAAGCCTAGGGACACCAAGTTTTAAGTTTTAAAATGCTTTAAAACAATACTTTATAAATTAAAAACTCTGTGTCCTTTGTGCGCTCTGTGTGCATTCTCAAAAATAAAAAAACTATCACAATGACATTGATAAAAGAAAAAGAAAATAAGCTAATAACGGTCGAAGAGTTGTTCAATATGGAACTCGAAGAAGGTTATTTTTATGAACTTTTAAACGGACGTATCGTGAAAAAACAAGCACCATCACCGCCACATCAAAAGGCAGTAGCTAACCTTAATTGGTTGATTAATAATTTTGTCAGAGAACGCGATTTGGGCGACTGCTACACATCACCGATTGACGTTTTTTTCGATAAATACAACAATACGCAACCCGATATTTTATTCATCAAAAAAGAGCGGTTGTTTATCGTTACAAAAGACGGGATTCAAGGGCAACCCGATTTGATTGTCGAGGTGCTTTCACCGTCAACTTACCGCGTAGATAGAATTGCCAAAATGAAAACATATTGCGAATTTGGCGTATCTGAATATTGGATTGTTGACCCAAATAACAAGGCAATTGAAGTTCATTTCCTAGAAAATAACGCTTATGTAATGACTTCAATCGCCGTTGAAACAGGCGAAGTTGTGTCAAAAGTTTTAGAAGAATTTAAAGTGGATATTGAAAAAATATTTATTTGATTTTATGCGAAACATCATAAAATTTCTGCAATTTAGACCCCCTCAGTATTTTTACCTTTTTGCACTAATTTTTAATGCTGAATTTTTAATTTTTAATTGAACTACATGATAGACTTACCAATAGCCGAACCGAAGCCACAACGTCAAGCACGTCCTGATTGGTTGCGCGTTAAATTGCCGATTGGCGAAGATTTTAAACGTGTTCGGTCGCTCGTTGATAAATACAATTTGCATACGATATGTCAAAGCGGCAATTGCCCAAATATGGGCGAATGTTGGGGCGAAGGCACGGCAACTTTTATGATTTTAGGCAACGTTTGTACCCGTTCTTGCTCATTTTGCGCCGTCAAAACGGGTCGTCCGAATGAATACGATACCGATGAGCCGCGCCGCGTCGCCGAAGCGATTCAACTGATGCAAGTCAAACACGCCGTCATTACGTCCGTCAACCGCGACGAACTGAAAGACCGAGGCGCAGAGATTTGGTATCAAACCGTCGTCAATGTCAAGGCTTTTAGCCCTAAAACAACGATAGAAACCTTGATTCCTGATGTTAAAGCAAACTGGGAAGCCTTGGAACGGATGATTGAAGGCGGTCAAGAAGTTGTGTCGCACAACATGGAAACTGTTGGTCGGTTGTACCGTAAAGTCCGTCCGCAAGGGCGTTACGAACGGAGTTTGGAACAAATCAAACGGACAAAAACCTACGGAAAACGTACTAAAACGGGCATTATGCTAGGTTTAGGCGAGCAAAAAGAGGAAGTTTTGAAGGCTATGGACGATTTGGTGGCAAACGGCTGCGATGTCTTGACACTTGGCCAATATCTGCAACCAACAAAAATGCACATTGAAGTCGCCGAGTTCATTCATCCCGATTTGTT
>JAYSRS010000479.1:0-3672 GCA_043720935.1 Saprospiraceae bacterium | reverse complement strand
CCCAAATCCTTAGGATTGACACGTTAATAGAAAACATAAAATAAGCAGGTATTAAATGCCGTAGGCATGGTACTTGGGCGTTGTTTCAACCCTACGGGTTTTAATAAATGCTCCTTTTTGGGTTTCCTATTAACGTACCAATCCTACGGATTTGGGAAATTTAATTCTAAAAATGTATAAAACGCACTACTGAGGGGGTGTCTTTTTGAATTAAAAATTTAAAATTAATTAGACATAATGATACTTGAAAACACGTTTCGTCGCGTTCTTTTAGAGATTTGACCCATTAGCTAAAACGAACAACACCCAATAAAAACCGATTAAAACCATCATCGTCTTACCTTTGCGTTTTTGAAATCTGAAATACTTGAAATTTGAATTTTATGAAAAAGACCTTAACGCTCGCAACGCTTCTCCTTTTTTTCTTACAAAATAGCCTCGCGGCCCAAACAATTTTGACGCTTGAAGAAGCGATAAACCGCGCTTTGAGCCAGAATCTAGGCATAAAAGTGTTGCAAAATGATGTCAAAATCTTGGGCAACAACGCTGTGAAAGCCAATGCAGGATTTTCGCCGAACGTCAATCTGACGGCTTCGGAAACGCCGTCTTTTGGTTATTTGAACCAAAAACTGTCCAACGGTGGCACAGTTGACAGGGCGAATGTTAGCAACAATTTGGCGGGTAGCATTCAATTATCGTGGTTGTTGTACGATGGAAAGCGGATGTTTTTGGAACTCGACCGACTGAAAGAATTGCAAGGCGTTGGTGAAATAAGCCTTAGAATTCGCTCCGAACAATTGATTTACGACGTAATGCGCGCTTATTTCAACATCGTTCGGCAGCAAGAACTCGCCAAAAGTTTGGAAGAACAATTGACGCTTTTCGACGAGCGTTTGCGGCTCGCTTCCACGCGGCTTGAAGTTGGCAAAGGCAATCAGCTCGATGTATTGCAAGCGCAATCGGATTTGAGCGTTCAAAAAACGCAATTGTTGCGGCAAAAACAGGCGACCGATATGGCGAAATTGCAGCTCAATCAGTTGATGACAAACGACATACCCCCCTCAGTAATGTTCACCGTTAAAGACTCTTTGACAATTGGCAAGCCGACGGACTATAACACATTGAAAGACAATCTGTTAAATAAAAACTTAAATATCGCTTTGTTGAAAAGACAGTTGGGTATCTCAACTATTTTGGAGAAACAGGCGGAGACACTAAACAAGCCCCGCGTGGTGTTTAATTCGGGTTTTACGCTCGGACGGCAAGACAACACGGCGGGTTTGTTTTTGGTCAATCAGAATACGGGCTTGAACGCGGGTGTGACCCTCACCTACCCTATTTTTGACGGCGGCAACATCAAACGGCAAGTGGCAAACGCTAAAATCGAGATTGAATCCAACAAACTCCGTGCGGGACAATTACAAGTAGATTTGCTCAATTCGTTGAACATTGCCTATCAAAATGCCCTCAATGCCGCCGAAATACTGAGGGGGGAAGAAACGAACAAAACCATCGCCCAACAAAGTATTTCGATTGCCATGGAGCGTTTCCGCCTAAGCCGTTCGACAATATTGGAACTCGCTCAGATTCAACAGACCTACGAGAATGCGATTTTTAGGTCAATTACAGCGAAATTTGAAGCAAAAATGGCGGAAATTGATTTGTTGCGTTTGAGTGGTGCGCTGATTCGCTGATAAGTAGGAGAACTTGTTCAATTACTAATTTTTGGAACTCGTGTATGGCTACGCAGTGATGAGTTATGAGTTATGAGTTTTACAATATGTTGCTAGTCAGCAATTTGCAAAAAATAAAATTCGCGTTTATTTAAACGCACCTACTTACTGGTAACTTGATGTATTTTTATGCGTAAAAAATAAAAAAATACTTGTGCAATAAAATATTTCTTTTTAATATTGCAGCATCGAAAGACAAAATAATCATACAAAGACAGCACCACAAACAGAACAAAATGAAGAGGCGATTGATATTAAACATTTATTTCTTGAAAATAAATGTTCAGCTTTGTGGCTTGATTGTTAACAATTTATTTTGATAACGACATTAATGGGTAGTCGCTATCAAAATAAATCGGAATTATCGGCTTTATGTCGCAAAATACTGAGGGGGTGTCAGATTTAGGAAATTTGCAAAATTTCCTAAATCTTTTGCCGCAAAAATACCATTTTTTACTTAAAAATTGGTTTGCTACATAAAACCGATAATTCCGAAATAAATTGTAAGTCATTATTTCACCAAAAAATTTAGAATACAATGTCAACATTCAAGTCAACAAAAGCCCTTTTTGCCTCGGGTCAGACTGAAACAGCTCTCCAACAATTGATGACGCTCACCGCAAATGCGCCTAAAGAAACGGCCCAATCAGCCATTTTGCTGAGGTCGTCGTGGGAATATCAAGAGCGCGAAGCCATCAACGGCACACTTTCTTTTGAAGAAGCCAACACCCAACGCAACCGCATTATAAAAGGTGCGCTTGATTTGATTAACGACTTTGAAAACGACGGCGCTATTGCCCAATCCACGCAATCGGGGATTCAAAACGATTTGTGGAACAGCCAAACGGCGGCTTTGATGCAAGTCTATGACAACGACCAAACAAGCCTTCAAGATGCCACAATTCAGGCCCACAACGAGGCCAATGTCATTATTGGTGCAGGTAATACCATCAATAGAACGAAGGTTTCAGGCTTCGGAATGCGGCAATTTGTCAGCATTTTGGTTGTGTTAGGTGTAATTTTGGGCGGCGGTTATTGGGCTTATAGTAGTCTGTTTAAAAAACAAGACACGGCCTACGCCTCGCTGTCTGATATTCAAAAAGAATTGGGGACATTGGCTGATTTGAACGGTACTTTGCGCGCAACATTGAACAAAGACCGCGCAGAAATTGACGCGCAATTGACCAAGGGTATGAAAGCCATGAACGATAAAGATTACAAAACTGCTTTACAATATTTGGAAAATGTGGCCGAAAAAACGCCTGCAAGTTCCGTTTATCAAAACATCGCTTACGCCTACGAACAAATAGGTAAGCAAGACAAAGCGGCGGTTGCCTTGTCAAAAGCTAAAGCCATTAATCCAAATATGGAAACAACCAAGTCGGTTGCCCAACTGAAAAGCAAATATGTCAATCTGTTAGCGGCTGAAAATGGGGGTAAAATAGTGGCCACAAGCGTGCCAAATACCACTAAATGGGTTGACGGTGATGAAAGCACTTACGAACGTGGTTGGGCGGTATTTGGATTCAACGGAGGCGCGAAGGTTAAAGTCGATGGGTTTAGCGTGCTTATTATTAAAACAGAGTCTGACCATCCCGAGGAAATCGCTATTTCCTACAGTAACGAGTCGCCTACGGGCAATTTTACGTTGGTGACAACCATCAAACCTTTTAATGGTTTGATAACGGATAGCCCTTTCCAAAAATTTAATTTTCCGCCGATTTCAGCCAAATATATTAAAATTGAATTAACAAAAAGCTATTATAATGTGCGTGAAATGCAGCTTTGGGGAACAATTGAATAAGTATTTAAGGAAAATACTGAGGGGGTAAAATAAAAAGGGTTTGAATCGTAACGATTCAAACCCTTTTTATTTTGATGCTAATCAATAAGGTTTTGAGTTACGGGTTTGAGTCTAATGCAACTCAAAACCCGTAAC
>JAYSRS010000478.1:0-10620 GCA_043720935.1 Saprospiraceae bacterium | reverse complement strand
GGTTAGTCATAAATGTATATAGCATGCGCATAAAATTTCTACATAATTAATTATCAATATTTTATGTATTCAAAAATTTTATTGCACAGTAGTTTAGTTTAAAACTATTGATTATCAATTAGTTAATACATTCTAAAATTTAAAAATAACGATGAAAAAATTTCATTCAATTTATATCAAAGGCTTATTCGTCCTCTTGTTTTTCGTTGGCATCAACGCTTGCGAAAAAACGGTTGACGTGCCTGAATTAGAGGCATACGTACCCGCGAATCTCGACGAAAATGGCGGGACTTGGAAACCGATTATCGCCGTGAGCGGTACGGATATTACGGTTGCTTCGCCTTCGGCAACAACTTCGACGGAGTACGTCGCTGAAATTGCGGCCTTGAAAACAGCCCTTAGCGGCGCAACCGCCGACCAAAAAACGGCGGTCAGATATTGGAGTGCAGGTGGCACGGTACGGTGGAACGAAATCGCCCGCGACCTTGCAGCGCAGTACAATATTCCGCCGAATTACAACGCTGATGGCACATATCCCGTTCCAAATTCGGCTGACCCGTTGACTTATCCGCGTTTCCCGTTCTGTACGCCGCCTTATGCAGCGCGTGCATTTGCACTGTTAAGCGTCGCGCAGTATGATGCTTTGGTGGCAACGTATAAATATAAAAAACAATTCAATCGCGCTGCACCTTACACGGTTGACGGCACGATTACCCCCTCAGTACCGAAGTCCGTTTTACCGTCTTATCCGTCGGAAGACGCGGTTGTTGCGGCAGCTTCGCGTGAATTGTTGCGTTTTTTGTTTCCGGGTGACTCCACTTTGTTGAAAAACAAGGCATTGGAACACCAAAATAGCCGCCTTTGGGCTGGGGCAAATGTGCAAAGTGACATCGCTGCGGGTGAATTGTTAGGCAAAGCCGTAGCCGCCAAAGTCATTGCTTACGCAAGAGCAGATAAAATGGGCGCGGCAAACGCGCAAGTTGATTTTCCAAAACTCCGCGACGACGCTACAAAACGCGGCATTACGAAGCAGTGGACAAGCCGTGAATTTCCTGCCCGTCCGCCGATGTTGCCGTTTTTTGGCAATGTCAAAACGTGGAATTTTGATAGCGCAACCAAAGTAGCGATTCGCCCTGCTGCACCACCCGTTTCGGGTTCGGCAGAATTTACGGCGGCTTTGAATGAATTGAAAGACATTGCCAAAAATCGCACGCGTGAGCAGTTCCGCATTGCCTCATTTTGGGCAGACGGGCCGGGTACTTACACACCGCCCGGGCATTGGAATCGCGTGGCAACAGAGTTGATTTATAAGAATAAATTTAGTGAAATTCGTGCCGCACGGACGCTTGCCTTAGTCAATACTGCCGTTCACGACGCGGGTGTCGTTTGTTGGGACGTAAAATATTATTATTTAGTGCCGCGTCCGACGGAAGCCGACGCAGCCGTTACAACCTCAACGGGCATTCCAAATTTTCCCGCTTTCACGTCGGGACACTCGACTTTTTCAGCCGCTGCTGCTAGTGTTTTAGGCTATATTTTTCCTTCGGAAGTCGCTAATTTGGATGCTTTGGCGAAAGAAGCGTCTGAATCACGCATTTACGGCGGCATTCACTACCGTTTTGATTGCGAAATTGGTTTGACGCATGGAAAAAAAGTGGGCAGCTACGCCATTACACGCGGAAAAGCAGATGGTTCAGGCTTGTAGAAAACGGTTGCAATTATTAGAAAACGGTTGTTCTTATAAAAAAATCGGTCAGATACTGAGGGGTATCTGACCGATTTTTTTTTGTTATGTAGTTGCTATTTTTTGAAAATCAGCAATCACTTTTTCGACTTCCGCAATAGGTAAGCCTGTAATATTTGAAATCATAGAAACGGCAATCCCATTTTGCCAGCTACGGATAATGGTATTTTGCTTTTCTTTTTCGATACCTTTTTCGATACCTTTGATTTCGCCTTCTAGGACAAATTCATCAATAATAGTCATAGCTTCAGATTTTAAAACGTTATTAGATTTATTGAATTTTTCTTTTATTTCACCGCCTGACATTTCCGAAAGAGAGGCCAAATATACGGTAATCATGCGCGTAAAGCTACGTATTTGCTCGGTTATTTCAGCGTCATAACCCGCAAAAATTAATTCGACAATGTGTTCTTTCAAATATGTTTTGTCCAAATGATGCTTGAAAGCCAACAGACTTTTTTGCAAAAAAATAGAGTCTAATGCCCGAATCTGCTCGTCAGAATATTTCTGCAAATTAATGAAAATGAAGTCAAAACTAGGCAAAAAGCGTAAAAAATCGGCTTCAAGGTCGCCAAAATAGCTTTCCATAGTTTCAAGTTCCCACATTTTTAAGCCGTGATACAGGACAATAGGAATCGTCAAAATCGGGTCTTCACCTGATGCCGTTTGTTGACGCCATGTTTCACGAATGTAGTCCAACAACTGAAAATGCGGGTATTTCGGTTTGTAACTTTTATGCTCGTGCAGAAAAGAAACTTTGGCACGACGACCGCTTTTTTTGTAGCGACATTGCCAAACCATATCCGAAAAAAATTCGGATAATTCGTCCGTGATATACGAATTGCTGTCCAATTCAAGCGTATCAAGATCCAATTTATCAAGGATGTTTTTTGGAACAAATTGTTGAATATAGTCCTTTACGACTATTTGTAAACTCATCATGCCTTTGAAAAACTTGTCATTCTCATTGTTGATTTCGTTCGGTATAGCGTTGTTTTCTGCCATTGCAAGTCATTATTGTTTGTAAAAGTACGTTTGAAAAAGCAAAAATAACCGCTTTTTTCATAAATGCACATATTTTGTAAGACCCCTCAGTATTTAATTAAGTTTTGTTCCTTCTGAATGACAAAAGTTGTGGGTTTTGAATTGCCCCGTAACTCAAAACCCGCAACTTTTGTCATTCAGAAGGAACAAAGCGCCTAATTTTTACGCCAAATATTTTCCAACAATCGGCATCCGACGCCCCGAACCAAACGCTTTTGAGGACACTCGAATCACGGGTGCGGTTTGTTCGCGTTTAAATTCGTTGAGGTTGACCATCCGCAAAACGCGTTTAACGAGGGCTTCGTCAAAACCCATCGCAATAAGTTCTTTTGGGCCTTGCCGTTTTTCAATGTATTGGAACAAAACCTTATCTAAAATGTCATAATCGGGTAACGAATCAGCGTCTTTTTGGTTGGGTCGCAACTCCGCCGACGGGGCTTTGGTTAGGATATTTTCAGGAATTACTTCGCCGTCTTTATTGATGTAGCGACAAATTTGATAGACTTCCGTCTTGTAAACATCGCCTAAAACGGCAATCCCACCGCACATATCGCCGTATAAAGTGCCATAACCGACTGCCATTTCTGATTTATTCGACGTGTTCAACAAAATATTTCCGAATTTATTGGACATCGCCATTAGTAGCATTCCGCGAATCCGCGCTTGTAGGTTTTCCTCCGTGATGTTGAAGGACGTTCCCCAAAATTGCGTTTTTAGCGTGGCCGCAAAGCTTTCAAAAATGGGTTCAATTTGCATCAAATCGTATTGAATCCCTAGGTTTTCGGCCAATTGTCGGGCATCACTCACCGAGTGATCGCTCGAAAATTGCGACGGCATCAAGATACATCTAACATTATCCGCCCCTAAAGCCCGTTGCGCTAAAGCCGCGACGAGTGCTGAATCAACGCCGCCCGACAGGCCAAAAATCGCCTTTTTCAAGCCCGTTTTGCGAAAATAATCTTGAATACCGACAATTAACGCGTCGTGCATTAATTTGGCTTTTTCCTTCGGTTGCTCATGCGAGACGCCCCCCCTCAGTACGGCGTCGAGTTCATAAACCCGTAGGCACTCTTCAAAATAGGGCATTTCGTCAAACACTTTGCCATCGGCGGACATGACGATTGAGCCACCGTCAAAGACGACATCCGTTTGTCCGCCCGTCATATTGACATAAAAAATCGGCATTTTGTAGCGTTCGACGTTCGCTCTGATTTGCAAAATTCGTTCCGCCGCGTGGTCATACGCGAAGGGCGAAGCCGAAATATTGAGCATAAAATCAGGGTTTTGACCCATCATCTCGTCCATCGGCGAGATTTTGTACAATGGATTTTCGTTGCCAACATTCCAAATGTCTTCGCAGACTGTCAAGGCAATTTTTTTACCTTTAAACTCAAAAATATTCCATTCGTCGGCGGGTTCAAAGTAGCGATATTCATCAAAAATATCATACGTTGGCAACAACGTTTTATGCTGAACGTGCTGAATTTTGCCATCATACAAGACAAAAGCCGAGTTAAACAGGTCTTTTCCTTCGGGTTTTGGATTCCGCGACGGCGAGCCGACGACAATCGCAATGCCTTGTGCGGCTTCTGTCAAAGTCTCGACGGAGGCGTAAGATTTGCGAATAAAATCGTCGAATTCCAAAAAATCGCGCGGCGGATAACCGCACGTTGTGAGTTCTGGAAACAAAATCATATCGGCTTTCAAGGCTTTGGCTTTTGTCACCATGCCGAGCATTTTTTCGAGATTTCCCTCAAAATTGCCGATGTGTAGATCTAGTTGTGCGAGCGCAATTTTCATATTTTAACTAATTTTTCACAAATAAAACGCAAAGAAAGACCACTTAGTTTGAAAATCAAATTAGAAAGGCTTTATACCCACATTCCCAATCGGCATTTTTTATGATTTATACTGAGGGGTACTACCACTCTTTCTCCTAGAAAATATACCGCGTTGACAAGAAGTTCGACGCATTATGTTCGATAATATCGTTGAACAATGCCTTTGTGGCGGGTGTTTCTTTGGTGGCCACAATCGTCCGAATCGAGAACGAGCGCAAGGCATCAAACACAGAAAGCGTCCCCTGAGCCGAGTCTTTGCGGCCTGTGAATGGAAAACTATCGGGGCCGCGTTGACATTGTGCATTGACATTCACGCGAGAGACTTGATTCACAAGATGGTCAATCAAATGCGCGATTTGGTCATAATCAGTGCCAAAAAGGGAGACTTGTTGACCGTGATTGCTATGAATCAAATACTGTATGGGTTCTTCTACATCGTCAAACGGAACAACAGGAATCACGGGGCCAAATTGTTCTTCAGAATACACCGTCATACCTGCCGAAACGGGATATAAAATGGTCGGAAACACAAACGAGCCACTTGAAGTACCCCCCTCAGTATTGACGATTTTTGCGCCTTTTTCAAGGGCATCGGCAATGATTTCGGCCAAATACGTTGGTTTTTCGGGTTCAGCGACGGGTGTAATTTGAACACCTTTTTCCCACGGCATACCGATTTTCAGGGCGGCCACAGCTTCTTCCAATTTTTTCAAAAAAGCATAAGCCACCGAACGGTGAACGTGGATGATTTTCAAGGCCGTGCAGCGTTGTCCGTTGAAGGACAAGGCCCCTAAAACGACTTCTTTTACTGTCGCATCTAAGTCGGCATTTTTAAGGATAATCGCCGCATTTTTAGCGTCTAAGCCTAAAACTGACCGCAAACGGTTGACTTTCGGGTGCGATTTTTGCAATCTATCTGCCATTTTCGACGAGCCGATTAAGGTCAAACAATCCACTTTTCCCGATGTCATAAGCGGCGGCACAACGACCGAACCACGCCCGTACAAGAAGTTAATTGAGCCTTTTGGAAAGCATTTTTGGTAGGCATCTTGGAAAATTTCGTGTAACAAAATGCCTTGACGCGGTGGTTTGAACATCACGACGTTGCCCATAATCAAGGCGGGAATCAACATCGTATAGGTTTCGTTCAACGGATAATTGAACGGCCCCATACACAACACAATGCCCAAGGGTGAACGCCGAATTTGGCCAATAATGCCTTGGTCAATCCGAAAACGGCTGCTGTCGCGGTCGAGTTTTTTGAGTTCGTCAATCGTCGCGTAGATGTACTCGACGGTGCGGTCAAATTCTTTTTCAGAATCGGCCAAACTCTTCCCGATTTCCCACATTAGCAGCTTAACGACGTGGCTACGGTAGCCAATCATCATTTTCGTAAAGTTTTCGACGCATTGAATACGGTCAGCGACGGACATTGTGGGCCATTCGCCACGGCCATTGTCGTAGGCTTTTTCTGCCGAAACAAGGGCTTCAACGGCTTCTTTTTCACCGATAAGCGGATACGAACCCAAGTATTTAGGGGTCATTTCGTCGCCGTCGGCAATCAAAATCGGCGAATAAACGTCCTGCATTTTGCCGGCCCACTCAACAATTTTGCCGTCGAGCAAAAAACGGCGTTGGTGCAGTGGCTCAGTCCAATTGTATTCGGGAGGAATAGACCCCTCAGTAGGAAAGAGGTTTTTGAGTCGGTTAGAATGATTCATAATTGTTTGATAATTAATTAATTGTGTGATATAATAAAAAATAATTCCTAATTCCTAATGTTGCCGCATCATCAAATCGTTGGCCCATTGCTTCAAATACTCTTTTTTCGCTGTTGAAATTGTCGCCTTTTCTAAGGCATCAAAAGCGATAGTCAAGTAATTATCCATTTCTTTTTCAGCAAATTCACGGACTTTAACAGCTTCAAAAATTTGGCGGACAGCTGCAATTTTAGCTGTTTCATCGGTTGTGGGTGTTGCCATAAGTTGTGCTAAATCAGCATTTTGTGAAGCATTTGCCAATTCAAACGTTTTTAGCACCAACAAGGTTTTTTTATTTTGAATAATATCACCGCCAACTTTTTTACCAAATTTTTCGGGGTCACCAAAACTATCTAATATATCGTCTTGAATTTGGAACGCAATACCGACGTGTCGCCCAAATTCGTAGAGTGGTTTTGCTTCATCCAAGGTGGCACCACCGACAATTGCCCCCATTTCAAAGGCTGCCGCAATCAAGACGGACGTTTTTAATTCTATCATCCGAATGTACTCGGGAATTGTCACATCGTTTCGGCGTTCAAAATTCATATCGAGTTGTTGCCCTTCGCAGACTTCCCGCGCCATTTTGTTAAAAATTTTCAAGAGCTTACCCGTCATGCCCACAGACCCCTCAGTATTTTGAAGGAAATCATAGGCCAAAATCAGCATCACATCGCCTGAAAGGATGCCCGTATTAATATTATATTTAACATGAACCGTCGGTTTTCCGCGTCGTAAGGGCGCGTCGTCCATGATGTCGTCGTGCAATAAAGTGAAATTATGGAACACTTCTACGGCCATTGCAATAGGCAAAGCACGTTGAATATCAGTAGAAAACAGCTCGCAACCCATCAAAGCAAGCAAAGGGCGCAATCTTTTTCCGCCGATGCTCAAAATATAATTAGCAGGGTCGTAAAGTTCTTGGGGTTCGTTAGCGAAAGCGTTTTCGTCGAGATATTGTTGAAAAACGGCTTGGTAATCAGTCAGTAAGCGCATTGTTAAAAATATTGTTTGAAGAAAAAAACTAAAAAAAAGCGTCACAAATTAAGAGAATGGGCAAATATAGTTCGCCCGTGGCGTTTTTTATTGGCTTGTGAATCAATTTGGGCATTGATTTTGAAAAGACTACCGTAAATAGGGTAGAAAAGCTTGGTAGTTCGCCCACACTGCGTACTTTTACAATTATAAAAAAGATATTTGATAATTACGTAAAATGACCTTTAGGTCGTTTTTATATTACACGACTACCCTACTACATAACGCAACAAAAACTAGATTTTCAAGTACAAAGGTTTTATAATCTTTCAAATCATGCAGAAATATTCTCGTCCTGTTGACATATTATTAATCGAAGACAATCCCGGGGATGTCAGATTAACGCAAGAGGCTTTCCGCGAAGCGCGGATTCCGATAAAAATCAGTGTCTCTATGGATGGTGAGGACGCCCTCGCCTTTTTGAAACGCAAAGCCCCTCACGAGGATGCGATTCGCCCCGACTTGATATTGTTGGATTTGAATATTCCAAAACGCGATGGCCGTGAGGTTTTGGCTGAAATCAAGGCCGATGCTTTGCTCCGAAACATTCCTGTTGTCGTTCTGACAACCTCGAATGCCGAGCAAGATATTCAAAAAACATACAATCTTCAAGTCAACGCCTACATCAATAAACCCGTTGATTTTGACCGTTTTCTGGATATTGTTCACAAAATTGAAGACTTCTGGCTGATGACGGCGATTTTACCATCAAACACGAAATGAGTGATAAGTTATAAGTGATAAACGATAAGTGGTTTGACACCCCTCAGTATAAAATGCGTTCATCACTTATCGTTTATCACTTACCACTTATCACTATTTTCCCTTATCAAACACACTTTATGAGCAAACGCGAGGAATCCTTTTTTTAAAACAACAAACTTAGGTAAGCTAATAGCACCATTCCCGCGCGCATGAGACAGACTACTAACATTCTTCTAATCGAAGACAACCCTGGCGACACGCAGTTGACCAAAATCTACATGAAAGACGCCGCTTTCAAGTACGAATTGTTTGTGGCCGATACTTTTTTTGAAGGCACTGACATTATCAATCAACAAGAGATTGACATTGTTTTACTGGATTTGTCGTTGCCCGATTCGCAAGGTTTCAAGACCTTGAATCGGTATTTGGAGACCGTTCCGAACATTCCTGTCATCGTATTGACGGGCGTTAACAACGAAATTGTGGGCAATCAAGCCGTCAAAGCGGGCGCGCAAGACTTCCTCGTGAAAGGGCAGTTCGACGGTAAACTCTTGGGTCGTTCCATCCGTTTTGCCTTGCAACGTTACAAAGACTTGCAGAAATTAGAAGATACAAAACGTGAATTGACCATCAATGAACGCCGTATTATTAAGGCGCAACAATTGGCAGGTTTTGGCAATTGGGAAATGGATTTGATTTCAAACGAAATGGTCTGGCACGACGAGATTTTCCGCATTTTTGGCTTCCATCCTAACAGTATTTCCACAGGTTTGTCCGATTATCTCGGTTTTGTTCACTTTGAGGACCGCAATAATATTGAAGATTTCTTCAATAAAGCCATGAAAGACGGCAAGCTCTACAAGGCCGAACACCGCATCGTGGTTGACGGAACGTCTATAAAATGGCTCGCTATTCACGCCCAAGTTTTTTACGATGAATTGACAAATCGCACAATGCTCGTTGGCGGTGTGATGGACATTACGGAGCGAAAAGTGAGCGAACAGCTAATTGTGGAGCAAAATATCAATCGACAAACGTCGCTGCTCAAAGAAGAGGCGTTGCAAGACATGAGTTTCCATATTCGGACACCCCTCAGTAGTATTGTCAATTTATTGTATTTAATGGAAAGTACAACGATTAGTCCGCAACAGAACGAACTTGTCGAAGGCTTAAAAACATCGGTTGACGACTTGTCCTTGATGATAAATAACTTAATGAATTTCTCGATGCTCGTGAGTCAAAATATGAAAACCGAGACCGAAGAATTTAACATTAGAGATTTTACGGCAGCAATTCGCAAAGCGATTCAGATTAAAGTGGATAACGCTAAAATTAAGTTGGATTTCACTTTGGGCGAAGATTTGCCCGAAAAAATCGTTGCAGATGCTAAGAAAATCACGCAAATCATTTATAATTTGATTGACCACGCCACGCGTTACACGCCTACGGGCAACCGTATCTGCGTAGATATGAGCATGACGACGACCGATAAAGTAACAAATTTTCACATTCGCGTTGGCTACACAGGCAAGATTTTGACGACTTCGCAGATAAAAGAATTGCTGGAAGAAAATAAAATTTTGGAAACCATCAAAAACGAAAACAGCGATTCTGAGAAACAACAACTGTCGCTCGCTATTGTCGGAAAATTGACCAAAATACTGAGGGGGTCGTTCAACATCTCAAATAAGGGTTCAGAAAACACTTTTTTCGACGTGACAATGCCCGTGAAAGCCGTGAAAATTATTCAAACGGATGCCACAATGCCTGATTCGCCCGTAAAAATTTTGTTGGTAGAAGACCATTTCTTGAATCAAATGGCGACAAAAAAACTTCTTACCGCTTGGTCGCCGTTCGTCACGGTGGACATTGCAGAAAACGGGATGATTGCCGTCGAAAAATTCAAGGCACACGGATATGATATTATTTTAATGGATTTGCAAATGCCAACCATGAACGGTTTTGACGCCACGGTACGCATCCGCGAAAAATCGGCAGTCCCGATTCTTGCGCTCACGGCTTCAGCAAGTAAAAACGAAGCCGACAGATGCTTTGATATTGGTATGAATGATTATATGAGTAAGCCATTTAAGCCACAAGAATTGTATTTAAAAATCATGACAGCCTTGGCTGCTGTCGTTGAAAAGGTTTAAAATGCTCAATAAATAGATTGGATATTAAGGAAAATAGCCGCGTCGGATTGACGTGGCTATTTTTTTGCGTTTTGAATGTATGTACAAAGCTCTCCGAGGGTTTTGAACCCTTGGAGAGCTTTGTGTAGTTGAATATCAATTTTTTGTAAAATCCAATACTCCTTAGTAGTACGTTTTATATATTTTTAGAAAAACCTAACGCGGGTTTGAAATCCGCGTTAGGTTTTTCTTAAAACATATAAAACGCATTCCTTAGGAACGTTAAGTTGTAGTTATTAAAATGCTCCTAATCTGTTGATACTCAACTTTATATGTTGAGTATTTTCTGCAAAAGGTCA
>JAYSRS010000477.1:0-10679 GCA_043720935.1 Saprospiraceae bacterium | reverse complement strand
TTAAGCACCTATACATCGTAATGGCGCAATTATTTGAAGTACAATTAGAATAAAAAATATGTCAAAGAACGTATTTATCTTACATTAGAAATTGCTGTCGAGAACCCTCCAAGGGTTGTAACTAATTTAAAATCAATATCTTACAGAAATTAGACCCCCTCAGTAAATTCCCGATTATTTGAGTTCAACTACTTAAAGTCGTCATAAAGTCGGTAATTTCCTTAAAAATGTCTAAAAAACGACCCTAATTCAAGACAACAAGGTACATTGTGGTCTAAATTCACAAGAAAAAACAATGGAAAAAGTGATGAAAGTCAACCGTTCAAAAGCGGATAATGCGAAGGCGATGTACTTAGAAACGCCCGTCGGTTTGCTAGAAATTCAAAGCACCGAAGTTGGGCTACGTTCCGTCAATTTTGTTGATACCGTACATTTTGAAGAAGAAGAAAATGTGTATAACTTGTTGACAATAAAACAATTACGTGAATATTTTGATGGAACACGAACGGTGTTTGATATGCCGTTTGACATGGAAGGCACGCCGTTTCAGCAGCGCGTGTGGTTAGAATTATTAAAAGTGCCGTTCGGCAAAACCCGTTCTTACATGGATATTTCTCGAGCGTTAGGCGATACCAAAGCAATTCGAGCGGTCGGTACAGCAAACGGGGCAAATAAAATTGCGATTATCATTCCTTGTCATCGAATTATTGGCTCGGACGGCTCGCTCACAGGCTACGCGGGTGGCTTGCATCGCAAAAAATGGTTATTGGATTTTGAAATCCCGCCGACACAAACCACTTTATTTTGAGTTTTGGGTTTCGAGTTTTGAGTTTTGAGTTGTGCGCAACTCGAAACCCAAAACTCAAAACGCCAATTTAGTAATTCTAAATTCGACGCGCCGATTCAAATGCCGACTTTCCTCATTGGTGTTCGTATTAATCGGTTTCGACGCACCATAACCGACGGTCAGAATGCGTTTTGGCGAAATTTTATGCGCCACGAGGTATTTTTTTACTTCGGCAGCGCGGTCTTCGGAGAGTTTGACGAGGGTTTCGGGCGTTCCAAAATTGTCGGTATGGCCTTCAATTGTGATAGAAATTTCCCTGAAACGCTGCATAATTTCAATCAAATAATCCAATTCAGCAAAAGATTCTTGCAAAATAACGGGCGTCGAACGCTTAAAATAGATGGGATTGATGGTAATTGTACCGCCAATAGCCACCGAATCGACGTATAAAGTAATCTCTTTGGGCTTGTCAAAAAATTGATTTTTCTCAAAATTTAAGACAACTTCGTGGTTGATAAAACCGATTTTATGGCCCGTCAGTCGAATCGGTTGCCCTTGTTTGACCTTTATCAAAAAATACCCTTCAACTGTCTCCAAATATTTATCAAAATACGGATTTGCCGCGTCACCGTATAAAACGCGTCCGTCAACAACTTTTCCCGTCGAAGTATTCACAATTTTTCCTTTAATGTACAATTCTTGCGGCACTTCGGGTGCAATTTTTACACGATATATATCATGCGTTCCATCGCGTTTTGATGAGAAATATAAGTGACCCGTTGCGGTGTTGAAATAGGGTTGGCTTTCGTCACCCGTTGTGTTGATAGGCTCTACAAAACGGCGTGGTTTTGACCAATTTTCCCAAGTTTCGTCAAGCCGACTGATGAAAAACAAGTCAAGACCGCCTACGGAAAGAGGCCGATTTGAAGCAAAATACAGTTCGCGGCTGTCGGCAGACAAATGCGGTGTGACTTCCCGATAAGACGAATTTACTGAGGGGCCTAAATTTTTAGGGCGTGACCAACGATTTTCGCCCGTTTTGAAGGATACAAACAAATCATTCTCACTTGACCCTGCCGATTGTGGCAGCGACAAAATCAAGACATTCCCGTCATTGCTCATCGTCAAACTAATGGCCGAAGATGTAATGTTATAATCGTCAATTTCGATGGGTTCGGGGTCACTCCAAGTACCGTCGGCGAGTTGCCGAACGATGCTAAAACCCTTGTTCATACCGCCGTCTCTTGGAAATTGATTGACGACGACAAACGCATTGCCCTCGGGTGTGAGCGAGCAAATACTATTCGGGAGCGCGTTGTTGAGCGGTGTAAGCGGGTGAACCAAATGGTCAAATTCGCGTTCTCGACTTTCAACATACCAAATGTCTTGGTTGAAATCCGATTTTTCGGGATTGCCAAACACGTGTTTACCCGATATTTCAGAATAAATATCGCGCAAATGCGTCAAATAATCTTGATATTTGTACTCTTCGGACACGTCTTTGCCGTCAATCCAAATCGTTTTGTTGAAGTCGCTACTGCCGACGCGGGTAAAAAAAACAGTACCGCCGTCGTGCGTAACGATGGGCGTCACCTCATCAAATTCCTTTGTATTGATACTTTCTGGCAATTTCTCAATAACGTAGTTTTGAGCCGATGTTTGGCCATAAATAATTGATAATGAAAGACTTAGACGTATAATTAATGGCTTCATTGATGTACAATTTTGAGTTTTAGAGGTGCAAAAATAGTTCCTTTTTTCATTCAGATTTATTTTTTCTTAAATATTGGAAAAACAATGCCAAAGAAAAAGAAATGATGAATAGGGCGATTTCCTGCGCCTGTACGTAAAAAATATTTTTTGAATTGAAAATAACGCACACACAAATGACGGTTTTTGATATTGAAAATGCTGCTGAATTTAAGAAAAAAGCCTTGATTTGGGCAGAAAGTCACGCACGAACGGTTTGTTATCTCGACAACAACGGCTATACGGAGGGGTATGTCCCGTCGGATTTTGATTGCTTATTAGCAATCGGTGTTGAGACAGAAGTCGTTAATTCGACTAATAAAAACCCTTTCAAACAGCTTCAAGACCTTCACGACATACATAAAAATTGGTTATTCGGCTTTATGACGTATGATTTAAAAAATGGTATTGAAAATCTTGAATCTATCCATTTTGATGGTTTGGGTTTCCCTGAATTGCATTTTTTTTTACCTAAGATTTTGATGAAAATAACGCCAAAAAGCGTCGAATTTATCAAAAATACTGAGGGGGTATCCAACGGTGAAATTTTGCAAAACATTGATGGTCAAATAATTAAAAAGCACGAGCCACTTAATTTTGACATCAAAAGCCGTTTTTCAAAACACGACTATTTGGCGACAGTTGAGCGTATAAAACAACACATTCAGCGCGGTGATATTTTTGAAATGAATTTTTGCCAAGAGTTTTTTGTCGAAAATGCCCATCTCAAACCTGCAACGCTTTTTCACGCGCTAAACGATTTGGCCAAAACGCCTTTTGCTGCTTTTTACAAACGCCACGACACGTATGTAATGTGTGCGTCGCCCGAACGTTTTTTGAAAAAATCGGGTCAAAAACTCACGTCGCAACCGATAAAAGGCACGTCGAAACGCGGAAATACTGAGGGGGTCGATGCAGCCTTGAAAAATGCCTTGCAGACTGACCCTAAAAATCGGTCGGAAAATGTGATGATTGTGGATTTGGTTCGGAACGATTTGGGCAAAATCAGCGCGGTCGGTTCGGTTGAAGTGACCGAATTGTTTGGCATTTATTCCTTTCCGACGGTGCATCAGATGATTTCGACGGTTGAAAGCCAATTGAAAAACGATTTGCCGTTTAGCGAAGCCTTGCGCCAAACTTTTCCGATGGGCAGCATGACGGGCGCGCCAAAAGTGCGGGCGATGCAACTGATTGAACAGTACGAACGAACGCGACGCGGCGTGTATTCGGGAGCTATTGGTTATATAACGCCCGAGGGTGACTTTGATTTCAATGTCGTTATTCGGAGCATTTTATATAATGCCAAAGAGAAATACGCTTCTTTTCAAGTAGGCGGCGCGATTGTGGCCGATTCGGATGCTGAAAAAGAATATGAAGAATGTCAAATAAAAGCGGCGAATATGCGGCGCGTTCTGGCAACCGATAACCTGTTTTAGTCGTTGATTTTAAATAACGAAATTACTTGGCGTAATTCTTAGATATAAACCCCAAACGTCTAACAATATACATCAATACGTTGCGTTTATTTTCAAGTACTTACGACCTTAAAAATGCTTTGAAAAAATGTTGTTTTGCGCGTAAAAACGTTGTTTTTAAGAAAAAAAGCGTGTAGAAATTTTTATCCGTTTTAACCGATTAATTGGCAAGGTTTTATAATAAGATGTATTGAATAAAATAAATTGACACATTGTAGGTTTTAAAGCATTGAAAAAAACAAAATTTGTAAGTGTTACTTAGTAAGTTCTTCAATATCTTGACGTATTGAAAAATAAATTACTAAAAAAATAAGCTAATTCTTCAAGTGATTTACCGTATTCTTGATGGTAATAACCGAATACCGATAAAAATCGACAAAAAAATCATTTTTTTTAAAAAATAATTGCCCAAAAATTTGGCACTATAAATAACATTGCCATAAATTTACACCTAGTAAAACAAATACTTACACCTGCAAAGAGAATCAAATATTTAAAAGTTGGCATGAAATTGTAATATGTTAAGCCAAGACATTAAAATTAAATCGAAAATCTTTTTTTTCTGATTTGATTCAAAACGGTATTAAAATTGATTTCTAACTGTCAATCACCGTTTACAAAATTGATATTAAACAATAGTTTTTTATAAAACGACTATACATATTTATTAAAATTCTTTCATTAATAATTTAAAAAAGCATAAGTATGAGAAAGGGCAAAAGCGAGACAATCGTCTTAAAGAAAGGAAAAAGAGACATCGAATTGGACTACGCAGAACTCCGTAAAGCAGTATTGGTTCTCCGCGCTGTGAACCACAAACTCCGTCAGCAAATCATTGAGTTGCTCGAAGAAAACGAAAAAATGACCGTTACTGATTTGTACATCAAACTACGTTTGGAGCAATCAGTGGCGTCGCAGCACCTCGCAATTCTGCGCCGTGCAGGTGTTGTTGCTACTGAACGTCAAGGCAAGTTTATCTACTACCGCGTTGACAAAGAACGTATCAACCACATCAGCCGCCTCGTTGAAGAGTTGACAGAAAACACAGGCAACTAATTGTTTCTACTCGGAATAATTTTTGCTTCAACTGCAAAAGTGCCGTGAATCACCGATTTACGGCATTTTTTGTGTCAAGTCGTACCCTTTTTAGGGTATTTTTGGGTAGAAATTTGGAAAAAAAAGATATATTTTTGCATCTTTGTATTCGTTAATAAAATTCTAATTTTTTTCAATCTATAACAAAAAACTCACCCCTATGCGAAGAGGTATTCTCGAGATCGATAATGACCAACTTCAAGTCTCCACGGACATCTTGAGGGCCTTGGCACACCCGTTGCGGATGAAAATCCTTGAGTTCATCGACAAGAACAAAACGATTAATGTGAACAAAATCTACAATACGTTGAAGCTTGAGCAGTCCATTACTTCTCAACATCTCAAAATTCTACGTGCTTCAGGTCTCGTTCATACGCATCGTGAAGGAAAATTCGTCCATTACACCATTGATTATCCAAAACTTGTCGTCGCCATAAAAGCCGTTGACATTTTTATGGAGTTTCATCGGGAACACTAAGGAGATGATAAATGATGAATGTGCGAATAGTTGATTGCAACCTCACATTGCTTATTTTATTTATTTTGAATTTCTAAAAAAATTAAACATTATGAATTAAAAAATTTACAAACAACTAATTATCAAATATTTACAAATTGATATTTAAAATATTTTTAATTTTTAAATTAATTTATACGACTTCGTTCCCCCTATTGCATACAAAAAAGCCGAATCCACGCGTGGTGTTCGGCTTTTTTTATTAGTGAAAGATTTGACACCTTTTTAAAAGTTGTCAAATCTGAAATCGTTTAAATCTGAAATATTCACCGCTTCTGAACAGTATTCATAATGGCCAAAAAGACAAAAGTCATTTTCATCGGCAGCGATACTGAGGGGTCTAATTCGTCTTCGATTATCCAATCTCGATAGTCGCGGTGACGTTCCGTGTAAATCGTAAATCGGCCACGTTTGCGGTCTTCCACCGTCCATTGTTCGCCATTTTGGAAGTCTGTACAAGCTAATTCGACCGAAAAATTATTGTTAGTAATGCGCCATTGTCGCCTATCGCCTGTAAAAATGGTTTCGGCAGAAATGATTTTATTTTCACCCCGCGTTTCCCAATGTTCCAAATCGCGTGCCCATTTTGTCTTGATTGTTCCCGTTTTTTCGCCCATTCGATAGCTAAAATTTGTCCAATCATCGGGGTTTTGCCACGTCATTGAGAGGTTGCCCTTGTCCGTATCGAGGCTATCGGCGAAGACATCCCAATCCACAAAAGCATCGTTGAAACGCGCTGAAATGCCCGTTAAAATTTGGCTTTTGACTTCACCTACGCTTAAAATAAAGCAAATAATAAAAGCTAAATATTTCATCACCAATGAGTTATAAATTAAAAACAAAAAAGCCACGAAAAACAGCGAGTTCTTAAAAAAGATAAAACTCCGTGTTCTTCGTGGCCTCTGTGTGCAACTTTTCGTAACCTTAAAACGGCAAATCGTCTGTATCCGCAGCTTTCAACGGCTCATCGGCGAGCGTCGGAAAACTATCGTTTGCCATGGGTGCGGATGCCATTTTTGGCGCGGTCTTTTGAGCAGGTGGTGCGGCGGTTGTGCTGCCGTTGCCTCCCTCTGCACCCGAGCTTTGTTCAAGGCGCCAGCAGTTCAAATTCGTAAAATATTTACCTTGCCACTCGCGGCCTTTCAAGTCAAAATGCGCCTTGATTTCATCCCCTTCGTTGTAGCTATCAAGCAAACTGCACCGTTCTTGGGTGAGTTGGAATTTAATAAATTCAGGATACTGGCCGCTTGGAATTTCAATAACGAACTCCCGCGCTTGGAATTTATCACTTTTTGATTCCGTTGGATATTTGCGAATCAACTTACCAGATATTTCAAATGACATACTATATTATTGTATTAAAAAAATTAAGAATTAAATTTCGAGCGTCAAAAATAGGAAAAAGGCGGCATTTGTAAGGCTTATTTCACAATAAAATTGAAAAATAGACTTTTATACTGAGGGGGGTACTTTAGCTTATTCGTTTGTTAGAATTTTTACAAAAACGCCGTCGTCTTGCTTTAATTCTTCAAATAAAGGCATTTTTTCTAACGGTTTGCCTAATTTTGCCCAAACTTACTTAGGCTAATGCTTAACTAAATTTTATTATTTCACTTTTCAAATTAGGAATAATTAAATCCCACGACCTTGAAATTTGAAATCTAAAATCCGAAATTTTTACATAATTCATCATGTCAAAACAGCCGTACTGCGAACGGCGTTGTTTAAAAACGTATGAAAAAGAAAAGTTTGCACAACCGCGTCAACCGAGACGAGTTGAAACAACAGATGCGTGAAAGCACTGAGCCGCGCACGACGATTTCGTTTTACAAGTACCATCAAATCAGCGAACCATCGGTTTTTCGCAATGAATTGTACGCTTTACTCGACGAAATCGGCGTAAAAGGCCGTATTTATGTCGCTACTGAGGGGGTCAATGCCCAAATTTCCGTTTCGACGGCTAATGTTGACACTTTCAAACAAACGCTTTACGGCATTTCTTTTCTTGATGGCGTTCGCCTCAATTTTGCCGTGGCCGACGACGGCAAATCTTTTATTAAATTAATGATAAAAGTGCGCCCAAAAATCGTTGCCGACGGCTTAGATGATGCGGCTTTCAACCCTTCGGACACGGGTACGCACCTCGACGCGGAAGCCTTCAATCGCCTCACCGACGACCCTAACACGATACTTGTGGATATGCGGAATCACTACGAATCGGAGGTCGGTTATTTTGAAAATGCTATTTGCCCACCTGCCGAAACGTTCCGCGATGAATTGCAAATTGTGGAAGATATGTTGGTAGGAAACGCCGACAAAACCCTCGTGATGTACTGCACGGGCGGCATTCGCTGCGAAAAAGCGAGCGCGTGGTTCAAACACAAGGGTTTTCAGAACGTTTTTCAACTCGACGGCGGCATTATTCAATACGCCCGACAAGCAAAGGCTCAAGGTTTGAAAAATAAATTTATCGGTGTCAATTTCGTTTTTGATGAACGATTAGGTGAGCGCATTTCGGAAGATGTGGTAGCAAATTGTCATCAATGCGGCAAGCCTTGCGACGCGCATAAAAATTGTGCAAACGATGCTTGTCATTTATTGTTTATTCAATGCGAAGCATGTGCTGCACAATATGAAGAGTGTTGCTCGTCAAAATGCCGCGATTTCAAGCAATTACCCGCCGAAGAACAGCTAATTCTAAGGAAAACGGAAGAATTTAATGGGACACGCTTCGGAAAAGGACGGTATAAAGCGCATCATTCGGTCGATGGTTTGTTAGCATAATTTAAACGTACAGGCGACTTTAGTCGCCTGATTTTCAAACTAGGCGACTAAAGTGGCCTGTACATATTTTAAAAATGAATTATTTTGAATTTTACAACATTCCCATCTCCTTCAATGTCGATGCAGTGGCCTTAAAAAAGACGTTTTATAGCTACTCTAAAAAATACCATCCCGATTTTTATACGCTTGAAAGTGAAGAACGGCAAGCCGAAATTTTGGAACTATCCACCCTCAATACGCAAGCCTACAAAACGCTATCGGACGCCGAACGCCGCATGAAATATGTCTTGGAACTGACGGGGGCAATGGGCGAAGAAGGGCAAAATAAATTGCCACAAGCGTTTTTAAGCGACATGATGGACATAAATGAGGCCATTATGGACTTAGAATTTGACCCCAATCCAGAAGAGATTGAACGCGTCAAAAAAGATGTGCAACTATTTGATAATCAGTTAGTTGCAGACATAAAACCCGTTTTAGACAGCTACCAACACGGTGATTCAGCAAGCGATGCGTTGGAAAAAATAAAAATATTTTTTTTAAAAAAACGATATTTGTTTCGCATTAATGAAAACTTGTCTAAATTTGCGGCACGCTAAGCGTCATTAACAAGCCGAAGTGGTGGAATTGGTAGACGCGCTGGATTCAAAATCCAGTGAGAGCAATCTCGTGCGGGTTCGATTCCCGCCTTCGGTACAAGAGCCTGAGTTGAAAAACTCGGGCTTTTTTGCGTCCAAAAACAATCTAAGCCCAACTAAAACGTCTCCCAAATTAAATGTACGATGTATGATTCACAGTAGTGCGTTTTTTGAGTATGCGTTATGAAAGATACCCCCTCAGTATCAGCAATTTCTGCTTTGGGATTTCAGGTTGCGGTGTAGCTGCAAAATCTTAGTAATACCAAGCACACGAAGCCGATTCCCTCTGCGGTGTAACCGCAAAACCGCTTGTTTCGCGGTTACACCGCGTAAAAAAGTGTGGGTAGTCCTAGTGTTACCGAGATTGGGCAGCTACGCCGCCGTGAAAAAGCCAAAGCGGAAATTGCTGCCTCAGTATTTTGACCATAAAATGCTCTGTGGCCTCTGCGAACTCCGCGTGAAACCGTAAAACCTTGAAATTTGAAATTAAAAATTTGAAATCTGTAAAGAATGTTAGAAGTAAAAAATCTCACCAAAACCTATAAAAGCGGCGGCAAAGAATTGACCGTCTTGCACAAAGTCAATTTTTCAATTGCGGCGGGCGAATCTTTTGCGATTGTCGGGCCTTCGGGAAGCGGAAAAACGACACTTTTGGGCTTGTGTGCGGGCCTCGACCGTGCGTCGTCAGGTTCGGTAGCCTTGAACGGCGTTGCGCTTGACAATTTGTCGGAAGACGAGCGGGCTGCCGTTCGGAATCAATATGTGGGCTTTGTTTTTCAGAATTTTCAACTCATTCCAACCTTAACGGCTCTTGAAAATGTGATGATTCCGCTAGAATTGCGCGGTGAATCGGGTGCAGAAAAACGGGCTTTTGAGCTTCTTGAAAAAGTCGGTTTACGCGACCGCCACGATCATTATCCTGCTCAATTGAGTGGTGGCGAGCAGCAACGGATTGCCATTGCACGGGCCTTTTCCAATCGGCCAAAAATTCTTTTTGCTGACGAACCTACGGGCAATTTGGATGCGGATACAAAGGAAACTATTGAAAATTTATTGTTTGAACTCAATCGGGAAGCGGGAACGACCTTAGTTTTGGTCACGCATGACTTGGAATTGGCGGGAAAAACGAGCCATATTTTGAAGTTGAAAGGTGGTAGAGCTGTAGAAAATTAACGCCTTCAGATTTTCAGATTTGATAACTTTTTTGGCTCTTTGACAATTTTAGCGGCGAGGTCAATCCGTGTCACCGCTCCTTAGCGGTGGCACGGGTTTTAACCCAAATTTTTGATTGATAAATTACCCCCCTCAGTATTTCAGTGCTAAAATTGTCAAAGAGCTATTTTTTTTAGAGGTTTTATGAAAATAAGAAAGGAGTAATTTCCCTCGTGCATTGATGTAACCACTCAAAAGATGCCGAAAAGGTCTTTGGTGCGTTGATTTAGCATTGGTTAGACGCAACACGATTGCATCTAACAAATACCAAACCCAACGCCCGAAACCCGTCCGTCGCATTATGCGAGGCATTAAATCAACGCACGGGGGAAACTACTCCTTTCTTATTTTCATAAAACCTTTAAAAAAAATATCTAATATAGCAAGCATAATTTTTGTTTTTTGTCATTCAGTTTTTGTCA
>JAYSRS010000476.1:0-10692 GCA_043720935.1 Saprospiraceae bacterium | reverse complement strand
AGTATTACCGAGATTGTGCAGCTACGCCGCAGTCAGACATTTTAATATAACGTATCAACGCTCGACTCTAAAGGACTTGGTACTGCGTAACATCAGTTTTTAATTCTTAATTTCAAACAGACACTTCCGCTTTGATATGCGGATGTGGCTGATAATTTTCCAAAGAAAAATCGGCAAAATTGAAGGAAAAGATGTCAGATACTGAGGGGTCTATTGTCATTGTCGGTAAAGGCCGCACGTCTCTTGTCAATTGCAATTTGGCTTGTTCGATGTGATTAGAATACAAATGAACATCGCCAAAAGTGTGGATAAAATCACCCGCTTCGAGGCCGCACACTTGGGCAACCATCATTGTCAACAAGGCATACGACGCAATATTGAACGGCACGCCTAAAAAAGTATCGGCAGAACGCTGGTACAATTGACAACTCAATTTGCCTTCCACAACGTAAAACTGAAACAAACAATGACAAGGCGACAAAGCCATTTTGGGCAAATCTACAGGATTCCAAGCCGACACAACGAGCCTACGCGAATCGGGATTGCGCTTAATTTCATTGATGAGCCATGTAATTTGGTCAACTGTTTCGCCATTTGCCCCTTCCCAACTGCGCCACTGTTTGCCATAAACAGGGCCCAATTCTCCTTCAACATTGGCCCACTCGTCCCAAATTTTGACGCCATTTTCTGTCAAATATTGGATATTTGTTTCCCCCTTTAAGAACCATAATAATTCGTAAATGATTGATTTTAAATGCAATCGCTTCGTTGTGACCAACGGAAAACCATCCGCTAAATTGAACCGCATTTGATAGCCAAAACACGAGATTGTTCCCGTCCCCGTTCTGTCCGTTTTCGTCACACCGTTGTCTAAAACGTGTTTTAATAAATCGTGATATTGTTTCATAAAAAATAATGATGAATTATAAATGATGAATTATAAATATTTGCAATAATTTGGTTTATCCACAGATTACGCAGATTAGGCGATTTGTAAAATAACTTCCCCATTTCTGTTGTCCACTACCTCATTGCCAAGAAAGTCGTCATTGCGAGGCACGAAGCAATCTGCTGAATTTTAGCAGTCTTTATTCACTGATTGGCAGTCTGCTGAAACATAAAGATTGCTTCGTGCCTCGCAATGACGACTTTTCTGGTAGGGTGTATGAGTTAATTAAGGTGGGGAAGTTATTTTTTAAAGATTTCCTTAACACAGATTTTAGATAGAGCGCATTTATAAAACGCCTTATAAAATCCGTGTTAATCTGTGAAATCGGTGGATAAACTAAGAAATTCTACTATTTTTTGATGCACAAACGCATCCTGCAAGCGATGACCATACCCCTCAGTAATGAGGTGTTGTGAGTTTTTCAAAGCCGCATTTATTTTTACAGAATCCGAAAACGGGGCGACATCATCCGTTTTGTCGTGAATGATTAAACCTTTGATTGTCAAGTTTTTACAAAAGTTTTCTGTCGTAAAATCTTCCGTTTTAGCCCCTGCAAGCCGTTCAAATTCCGAATAATAACCACGCCGAACGCTTTTATTGACGCCGACAATACGTAGAAATAAATCGAAAATAAAGCGCAAATTAGACGGCGTAGCGAGCAAAATGAGCTGAGATACTGAGGGGGTCATTTTTTTTGTTTCAAAACGATTCAAGTAATAAGTCGTCGCAAAACCACCAATCGAATGCCCCACAATTGCCATAGGATTGAAGCGATTAACAACAACGTTCATCATTTCACCATACAAAATAGCCCCAAAATAGCGACCGCCCGTTGCCCCATGACGCGGGGCATCCATCGCCACAATATCAAAATTTGCCGCTTGCAACAAAGCAATTAGAGGTTTCCAACGGGCAGAATTGCTTTCCCAACCATGTGCCAAAAGCACACGCGGCCCACTCCCCTGCCAATGATACGTCTGGATTTTATGTTGATTTAGATGCAGCGTTTCCCATTTTGCCGTCTTCAAATACGCCGTATCGGTTGCCGACAATAAGCCTTTTCGCGGCGAACCGAAAAGCCGAACCGTTTGATTGCCAGCTCGTTTTTCAGATACCCTTGCAAGGCCGTTCAGATATAAACGAACGGCAGCAATTTGCGTTTTGCCGATTATTCTTTTAATGAAACGCATAAAAAATGATGAATGATAAATTAAAGCCGCAATGATAACTAAGTTTTACGACCTATCGAACCCAAATTAAAAATGCTGTATTTGACTTCTAAGAAAAGTCAAATACAGCATTTTACGAAGACTTTTCTTTTTAGGTGCTATCAAAACTCAAAACGCCCAAATACTGAGGGGGGGTCATTTTACAGTGCGAATCGTATCAACGGCGAATACTTTTGCCCCATCGTTCATATAATATTTACCTTTGAAATAGCACACATGAAAGTCAACCGCATCGCGTGTATTGACAAAAAGGTCGGGATTATATTTAATTTTTGCTAATTTAGTAAACGACGCATCGCTCAAATTAACGTAACTGACACCGCGACTTATTTTCGTAATCACTTGATTATTAACGACTTCTACATATTTTAATTCGCTCGGTGAACCCCGTCGCCATGTCAGACCGTTGTCTGTTGATGAATGAAAATCGAAAGCACTAAACGGCGACGAATGCAAGGTTGCGCCAACGGCAAAAAAGTCTAATGCCCAATGATTGAACAGTTTTTTGACCTCTCCCGCAGGTGTCACGCGGTAGCCCCCGTTTTGCGTAGCAATGTAAAAATTGTCTTTCAAAAAACGGATTGATTCCATTTTTTTGGACAGTAAATCAGGCAGTTCAACGCGTTTCAGAACGGAAATTCGAGAGAAATTAGTCCCTGTAAAATCCAATTGAACATCTAAAATAATGGCGAATAATTTATTGCTGTTGACACTCCCCACGAGCAATAATTTAGTCCCGTCAGTACTAAAACAACCCGCTTGCAAGGTTTCGTCATAAACGGCTTCGGGGACAAATGTTTCACGACGCGCCGTGTCAACGAGTTCAGAAGCGGCAATTTTCTTGACATTTTGAGCGTTTCGAGTTAAATTGAACTCAAAAACCGCGTCATTGTTGCTATTTTGCGTCACTCGAACAAAGACATTATCCGAAATGATGGGCGCACCAAAAAACGAACGGTCAGTCGGCAACAAGCGTTTTTCTTGCAAAACGAGTTTGTCGTCGAGCCTAAAAAAGAAATTGTTAGAGAGAAAATAAAGCTCAAAAGGCGTCGCGTGAATGCCGCGAATCGTTGCCGTTGATGTGACCGTTCCAACCGCTTTCCACGGTGCTACGTCAGGATTATCGGCGGGTGAAGTTGTTGGTTCAAGTAAAGGAATGCACGCCGAAAAGGATAAAATAAGGACGCTAAGTCCGAAGAAAAGGGAACGTAATCTCATAAATTCAATGATTATAAATGCGTTTGTAAATAGTTAGAATAAAAACGCAAAATTAAGGGTATTAACAATACAAATGCCCGTTTCCCTCACAGAAAACGGGCATTTAGACTTAAAATACAAGCAAAAGGTTAGATTCCAAATTTCGATTTTAAATATTTGATAGAGGCGGCGTAGGCTTCATCCGTTGCCGCTTTATCAAAATTAGGGTTTGACGGATTTGCAAAACCATGTTCGGCGTCATAAATCTTGTAAGTCAAGGATTTATTAGCCGTTTTCATATTTTTATCAAATTCTTCAACAACATCTTTGTTAATCCATTTTTCACGACCCGAGAAGAAACCCATGACATCGGTGTTCAACGTCTTCAATTTTTCGACATCTTTTACAGGCATTCCGTAGTACATCAAGCAACCGACGGCTTTTTTACCTTCGATAATCGCCGATTTCAAGGACAAACCGCCGCCAAAACACCAACCGACGGAAGCAAATTGCGCCCGTTTCCCCGCAAATTTCACCGCCCCACGCATGATATTTTCAAGGCGTTCTTCTTTGGCTTCGCCCATAAATTTACCTGCATCTTCGCGCTTAGTAGCGACTTTTCCGTCATACATATCCAAGGCGAGGACATTGACCTCACCGCCTAAATCGGTGTAAAACGTTTCCGCTTGTTTTTTGACGTAATCGTTCAAACCCCACCATTCTTGATAAACAAGTAGCCATTTTTTAGATTTTTTCTTGGATTTTATCAAAAAACCACCCGCTTTCCCCGTCGAATCGGTAGTTGAAAACGACACCATTTCACCACCTTCTTTACTGACGAAAGTAAAAGGCAACGGCTCGGCGTGTGCGCGCACGAAGTCAATTGATGCACCCAAAAGCTGATAATCAGCCATAGATTCAAGCTGACAGCAGGTTTGAGCGGCGAGATTTTGGCTCAAAAAGGCCAAAATACTGAGGGGGTATAAAATTAGTTTTTTCATTATTGAAAATTTAATTTTGTGAGAAAAGATAAAATTAGGGGGCGATGGCCCTAGACATCCATAATATCTAGGGCTATTGCTAACTAAAAAGAAAAGTCTCACATTAAGTTTAGATTCTCTAAAAAATTTACGGAATCATCGGTTAATTTTTAACAAACCGCACCGCCCGCCGTGATTTGCAAAGCCTGTCCGCCTGTGTTTGATAAACTCGTCGCGCACTTTCAACGCGCCGACGCTACTGCCCGTCATAGTCGTACCCGATGTAGAATTTAAGTTGATGCCTTGCACATCGTTGCCCGAATTGAGGGTCAAAGCGGCGGTGTTCCACGTTGGATTTGTACCGCCTGTTGAAGGCAAGGCGTTGCTGTAACTCGGCGGCGTAATACCCGTTATGGACAAAAAGTAGCCGTTGCGCCTTGTCCAATGAGTTTTTGAGTGCCTAAAAGCGTCAAATTGCCCGTGTAAGTACCCGTGTAAACAAAAATCGTATTACCCGTTGCCATGCCTGTGACGTTAGACATATTCTTAAACGGGCTTGCCAAAGTACCCGTTCCCGACGTAGACAAGACGAGTAAATGATTTCATTGACGTTAAATTTAAAAGATTGTAAATTGAAAACGGTTTTGTTGTTTATCCAAACGGCTATTTGAATAAACAATTGGTTATAAAGTGATTATGCAACACTTATGAAGAGGATATAAAGAAAATAGATTAATTGCGCAAGAAAAATAGACGTTGCAAAGGTTTTAAAACATATTAAATTAAAAGGATTGAGGAAAGACGAATATCATTGATTTTAGTATTGATGAACAAATATAGGTCTAAAACGATTTATTTCAGTCGTATTTCAGCATTTTTTCGACCAAATTAAAATCATAAACAGCCCCTCAGTATAAACCATCAAAACACCTTAAAATTTAGGTTAAACCACAAACGAAAGCCGCTTGACTCCCGAAAGAGCCAAGCGGCTTAACTTGTATAAAACAGTAACGCGACCTTAAAGCCGCACCACGTTTGATATTACTTAATTTCGACTTGTGCGCCAGCAGCTTCAAGAACCGTCTTGATGTTGTTCGCGTCGTCTTTGCTAACTGCAGATTTCAATGTTGCAGGTGCGCCGTCAACCATGTCTTTTGCTTCTTTCAAGCCTAAGCCCAAGATGTTCTTGACTTCCTTAACAACGTTCAATTTGTTAGCACCAGCCGATTGAAGAATTACGTCGAATTCTGTTTTTTCAGCAACTGCTTCAGCAGCAGCAGCAGGGCCAGCAACCGCAACAGCAGCAGCAGCAGCTGGTTCGATACCGTATTCAGATTTCAAGAAACCTGCGAGTTCGTTTACTTCTTTAACTGTCAAGTTGACAAGTTGTTCTGCGAGAGCTTTGATATCAGCCATTTTATTTTAACTTTTTAAAATTTACGAAATTGATTAATAATGATGAATTATGAATGATGAATGATGAATCTTCTAACGATTTACATTCTTCATTATAATTAATTTAGAAAAAAATGGGTTAAATACTGAGGGGGTCTATTTTTTAAGAAAAATAACCAATAACTCAATATTTTAATAGCCCAATTAGAAATTGATTAGAGATAAAATGAATGATTATAATTTATAAAAAATTGATTACCAATTAGTTACAAACTTATCACTTATAGTTTATCCCTTATCACTTTCTTAGCCGCGTTCCTCGAGTGTTTTGAGCAAGCCAGCGATTTTTTGTCCCGCCGAACCTTGCAAAGCACTGATAACGTTTTTGGCTGGCGATTGCAACAAGCCGATAACTTCGCCGATGAGTTCTTCTTTTGATTTGAGTTTCTTCAAAACCTCAAGTTGTTCTTCGCCTAAGAAAGTCGCACTGTCGATGTATGCACCTTTGAAACCTGGCCGTTCAGAGAATGTTTCCTTGCGGAAATCTTCGATGAGTTTGGCAGGTGATTTTTGATTTTTACTAAACAAAACCGCAGTTTGTCCTTTGAAAGCCTCTGTCAAACCGTCGTAACCTTTGCCTTCTGACTCGCGGAGGAGTTTCAAAGCCAATTTATTTTTTACGACAATCATCTCGATGTCTTGCTCGAAGCATTTTCTGCGGAACTTGTTGGTCTGAACCGCCGTCATTTTGGTTGGGTCTGCCAAGTAAAAGAACGAGTACTCCTCGAATTTACCTTTCAAATCCTCCAGTACGACTGCTTTATCTTCTCTTGTCATGTTGAATGAGCAGTTTAATAAGTGAAAAGTGGGAAGTGAAAAGTGAAAAGTAGGAAGTGAAAAGTGAAAAGTAGGAAGTGAAAAGTAGAAAGTATGAAATCGCCTAAACGTTTTCTACTCATAACTTATCACTCATAACTCATAACTTATCGCCCATAACTTATCACTTATAACTTATAACTTATCACTCTTTTGTTCTTTACTTAATAGATTTAGCATCAACCTTAATGCCGGGCGACATTGTCGCGGCAACAGTAAGCGTTTTCATGTAAGTGCCTTTCGACGAAGACGGCTTCATTTTAATCAGTGTAGTGAGCAATTCCATTGCATTTTCAACCAATTTCTCAGGAGAAAACGAAACGCGGCCAATACCTGCGTGAACGATACCCGTTTTATCAACGCGGAAAGCAATCTTACCTTTTTTCACTTCATTGACTGCCGAAGTGATGTCAGCCGTTACCGTACCCGTTTTAGGATTCGGCATCAAGCCACGTGGGCCGAGAATACGGGCTACTTTACCCAATTGAGCCATGACGTTTGGCGTTGCGATAACAACGTCAACATCTGTCCAGCCGCCTTGAATTTTAGCGATATACTCTTCCAAACCAAAGTAATCAGCACCTGCGGCCAATGCTTCCGCTTCACGGTCAGCCGTTGCCATTACCAAAACTTTCTTCGTCTTACCCGTACCGTGTGGCAAAGAAACTGTTCCACGAAGGGCTTGGTCAGCCTTACGCGGGTCAATGCCTAAGCGAACGTGAACGTCAACTGAAGAATCAAATTTTGTGGTGTTGATGTCTTTCACCAAAGCCATTGCTTCGGGAAGGAGATAGAGGCGATTAGCATCAACTTTTTTGTTGACTTCTGCTCTCTTTTTTGCAATTTTTGCCATTTTAATTACTTTAAAATGTTAGGTAATAACGTCTAGCTTTAATTAAAAATTAAAAATTGAGAATTAAAAATTTAGGACACCAAGCATAAAATACTGAGGGGTCTCTAATTTTTAATTTTCTTTCTAATTTAATACTACTAGACTTCCTTTTAATTAAGACTTAAAAACCTCTAACTAAAAATTCAAAAACGACACGTTATATATATTTGTCGCATTTTAATTCTTAATTTTTAATTTTTAATTCAAAATTAAGCGAACGGTGAGTCGCCTTCAATCGTAATGCCGAGGCTACGTGCTGTACCTGCGACCATTTTCATAGCCGACTCGATGGTAAAACAGTTCAAATCGGGCATTTTGATTTCAGCGATTGACCGAACTTGCTCCCAAGTTACTTTGCCTACTTTAACGCGGTTCGGTTGTGCCGAGCCTTGTTTGACTTTCGCCAACGCAATCAACTGCAAAGCAGCAGGCGGCGTTTTGATAACGAAGTCGAACGATTTGTCTTTGTAAACAGAGATGATAACAGGCAAAACCTGTCCCATTTTGTCTTGAGTAGCGGCGTTGAAACGTTTGCAGAACTCCATGATGTTCACACCCTTCGAACCCAACGCGGGGCCAATCGGCGGTGCGGGGTTTGCTGCCCCACCTTTCACCTGAAGTTTAATAAAGACTTCTGCTTCCTTAGCCATTCAAAAAACAATTTAAAAACGTGATTCGCGCAACGACTTTTGGGAAGCAATCCTGAATTTCTTCGGAATCGGTTTGCATTGCGGCGAAATGAAGTGTAACAGCTTTCTTCACAGAGGTCACAGTTTTGTGTCGAAAGCGGCGCAAATGTAGCACACCAAATTTTATTGGGCAATTATTTTTAGATTTTTTTTTTGTTTTTTGAAAAAAATGAAAGGAAAAAGTACCCCCTCAGTATTTTAAGATGTTTGAATGCTTTTTTGATATTGTTTTGCTTCATATTTGTTTAATAAAAATTAATCAAGAAGCACTATAAAATGCACGATAATTGAAATAATGTTTTAAATTTGTACCATCTTAAGAAAATATTTTAACAAACATTACTACGTAAAACAAAGTATCACTATGAAAATTGCCAATCCGTTGTACGACGTTGTTTTCAAATACTTGATGGAAGATAACGAGATTGCTAAGTGTCTGCTGTCTCTTATTTTGGATAAAAAAATTGTGGGCTTAAAATTACAACCACAGGAAACACCTCACGTTACAGTTGACGGTTTAAAAATGTCGAAGCTAGATTTCAAAGCCACAATTAGAGAAGCGTTGGGTAAACCCGAAAACGTTTTGATTGAGGTTCAAAAAGTCTCTGCTGACGAAGAGGAGGAACGTTTTAGGCTTTATTTAGGCTTAAATTACATAGAAAAAGTGCCTTTTTTGAGTAAAAAAGGAGAAACTAAGTTTACAAGCTATCCGATAACAACGATTTATTTTTTAGGATTTCGCTTGAAACACGTTAAAGTACCGATTCTTAAAGTAGCACGCGGCTACTACAATGCCGTTACAAACGAAAAACTAACGGTCAAAGAAGATTTTGTAGAAAAACTCTCGCATGACATGTATGCGATACAAATCCCACGTCTGAAAATGGCAGCTCAAACTGAATTAGAAAAAGTATTGGATATTTTCAATGCCGAAAAATATAAAACAAGCGACAGCCGCATTTTAGAATACACGGGCGACATAAGCGACCCGAATGTAGAACGCATCGTTAAGCATTTAGGCCGTGCTATTATCAAAGATGGCAAACTATTGAATCAAATGCTCATGGAAGAACTTTTGGCTGAACAGTGGAACAGGCAGCAACAGCAAAGAAAAAATGCTGAAAAAGCCAAAGCGGACGCTGAAAAAGCCAAAGCGGCTACTGACAAAGCGAACGCGGGTCTTGAAAAAGAAAATGACGCGTTGAGAAAACGTATCGAATTGCTCGAACAACAGATGCGAAACGACAATACAAGAACGTGATTTATAAGAGCAACTTCAGTATTCCATCGAAAATAGCTTGAAATACTCATTTTAAAGCGATTTTTCATTAAAACACTGAGGGGTACATTTTTCTTCACAGCATAAAGAAAGCCGATTAAACCATGTGTGTTTAATCGGCTTTTTTTATGTTGTAAAATTAGATACGTTATTTAATCCGCAACTGCTGACCAATTTTCAAATCATTGGTCGTCATGCCATTGAGTTTTTTCAAGGCATCTACCGTCGTTTTGAACTTTTGCGAAATACCCCACAATGTTTCCTTGGGCTGCACCGTATAATACTGACCTACGGCGGTCGACTGCGGTTTTGCGGCAGGTACTACAGGCGTCGGTATTGGCCTTACGGGTGTCGTTGACGGCCTTGCGGGTGTCGTTGAAGGTTTCGACGGATACGTAGGTGTTGACGGATAAGTCGGCGTTGACGGATAAGTCGGATACGTATTAGTTGGCGTTGACGGCGACGATGGATATTCTACGCCAGGACTCGAAGTTGGATATTCCACGCCAGAGTTTGACGTTGGATATTCTGTTGTCGGATAGCCCGAGCTTGGCGGATAACCCGAATTAGGTTGCTGCACAGGCGGCGGATAACTTTGTCCTTGCGAAGTGGGTTGTCCGTTACCATTTGGTGCTATATCCGATTCAAACACATTGTTAGGATTGGTGCCAGGCCGTGAAACAGGTGCGGGCATTTGAGGTTTGCCATTGAATCCTAACTTGCAACGCCGCCACTCGCCGAATGTATCACGCAAAGCGGGTTTGTCCGCTCCTTGAAACCAACCACGACGCAACAAGAGTTTTTCGCCAACTTGCGGTTGTTCACCGTCGCGCATCTCGTTTTTGCTGTACAATTTGGACAATTTGATGCCGTATTTTTGAGCAATATCGTACATCGTTTCACAGTCTTTGACGACGTGAACTTTCTCATTGCCGCGCCATTGATTGCGTTTTTTCTGCGTATAAAGCACCGTTCCATGCGTCAAAGGCTGATTGGCATCGCCTACTTCTTCATTGTAAGATTGCAAAGACTCAACGCGAATATTGTTTTTTCCAGCCACTTCGTAAAGCGTTTGACCACCTACTGCTCGAATGTAGTTCACATCATTGCGTTTGCCACTCAAATCGGCAATTGGTTGGACATAACCACCGCTATTGCCGTTGTTGTTGCCACCACTTTGCGGATTTGAAGGCGTCATACCGCTCG
>JAYSRS010000475.1:0-3702 GCA_043720935.1 Saprospiraceae bacterium | reverse complement strand
GTATTGGGATATTGAGATATTGAGATATTGAGATATTATAATATTGGGATATTTCAATTACAATATCTCAATATCTCAATATCTCAATATCTCAATATCTCAATATCTCAATATCTCAATATCATAATATCTCAATATCTCAATATCTCAATATCTTTTTTACCTCGCTCTTTTCCCCTTATTATTTTTATAGTCCTTAAAAATAAACTCACCTAATCCTTGTAAACTGCTATAAAATGCCTTGCCGTTATTGGCTTTGGTAAATTCCTCAACGAAATTTTGTAGATATGGGTCGCGAGCAATCATGAAAGTGGTCACTGGGATTTGCAATTTACGACATTGCGAAGCGAGCGAAAGCGTCCGCGTAAGGATTTGTCGGTCCAATCCCCAAGAGTTTTTATAATAATTTTTTCCTTTTTTAATACAGGTTGGTTTGCCATCCGTAATCATAAAAATCTGTTTATTCGGATTGCGGCGACGTTTCAATAAATCCATCGCTAATTCCAAACCCGCCACGGTGTTTGTGTGATACGGCCCTACTTCCAAATACGGTAAATCTTTCACTTCAATTTGCCAAGCATCGTCGCCAAATACCACAATATCTAAGGTATCTTTCGGATAGCGCGTCGAAATTAGTTCAGCAAGTGCCATCGCCACGCGCTTTGCGGGGGTGATGCGGTCTTCGCCATACAAAATCATGGAGTGCGAAATATCAATCATCATCACGGTACTCATTTGACTTTGCGAATACGTTTCGTACATTTCAAGGTCATTGTTGTCGAGCTGAAAATTGTCCACACCGTGGTTGATTTGCGCGTTCCGCATTGTGTTTGTCACCGACAGATTTTCGAGTGGGTCGCCAAATTCGTAAGGCTTGACATCGCTCGTAAATTCGTCGCCGCGACCGCCAAAAGTTGACGAATGATTGCCACTTTTCGACTTTTTAAGCGTTCCGAAGATGTCTTCAAGGGCTTTCTGACGCAAACCCATCTCCATTTTAGCCGTCAAACCCATGCCACCGCCGTCATTTTGGTCTTGCGATTGCAAATAACCACGGTCAATCAACTCTTGAACAAAATCGGAAATACCATAATCTTTATTCGTCAGATTGTATTCCTTATCGAGTTGCGTGAGCCAAGAAATAGCCTCGCTGACGTCGCCCGACGTGTGCATGAGGAGTTCTTGAAAAATTTTAAATAGTTTTTCAAATAGGGTGTCTTCCCCATCTTTGGGGATATATTCAGAAAAACGATAACCTAAATTGGACATTATAATGATGAATTATGAATGATAAATATACGAACGACTTAAACATTATCAACGATGCGTTTTAAGCGTTTGCCTTTTTCTAAGCCAAAGGTAACATCAAAACGTTGAAACAAAAGAGAACATTAAAAGTTGCTGCAAAGATTTTAAACAACAGACGGACATGATTTTGAATGGCTATGGTGATGGGTAAAATGAAAAAATAGGAAAATTATTGGCTATAAGTTACGTACACGTCGTAGGTTTAAGCCTTTAAGGCGTAAAAAAAACGATAAAAAACCTAATTTTAATTAAAATTATGATACCTAAAAAATTGATAATCAAAGGTTTGTACTCTTATTCGGAGGAAGCCACGATAGATTTTGACCAATTGTCGCAAGCCCATATTTTTGGCATTTTCGGCAACGTCGGGAGTGGAAAATCCGCTATTTTGGAGGCGATGATGTTGGCACTCTACGGAGAAGTGCCGCGTTTGAACAAAAATGATAATAGAAATTATAATATGATGAATTTGAAATCAAACGACTTGTGCGTTGATTTTGAGTTTGAGGCGGGTGGAAAAAAGTATAAAATCATCGTTGAAGCGAAGCGCAATTCTAAGAAATCGGAAGATGTCAAATTGCTAAAAGACCGCCGTTTTGAGTGGGATAAATGGACGGAAACGTGGCAACCTAACGATTTTGATACCGTCGAAGTAATTGGTTTGAAGTTGGAACATTTTACAAAAACGATTATTGTTCCCCAAAATCAGTTTCAAGAATTTTTGCAATTGAAAGACACCGAACGGTCGAAAATGATGAGCGACTTGTTCAATTTAGAGCGTTTTGATTTGGCTAAAAAAGCCGCGTCTTTGGAAAACAAAAACAAGTTGAAACTAAGTGAAGTCCAAATTCAGTTAGACCAAATTGGCAATGTGACCGCCGCGCAAATTCAAGAAATTGAGACACAAATAGCTGATTTAGAACGACTTACGGCTGATGACGCTGTTTTAATTAAAGAAAAACAACAAGCAGCAAACGAAGCAGAACAACTCAAAAAGCAATTTGAAGCATTGGTTAAATCTAAAAATCGACTTGATGAATTGCAAAAACAGGCCCCTCAGTATAATGCCCTTGAAAAGCAGTTGAGCGATTATGAATATTGCCAAATTCACTTTCAACATTTGATGGAACAGGCTGCAAAGGCATCAAAATCCGTTGCCGAAAATCAGCAATTGCTCACGCAAAAACAAGGGCTTTTTTCGGACAATCAACGCTTTTTGGAAGAAACAAAAACGTTGAATAAATCTTTGCGCCCTGCGTATGACACACGACATACCCGCCTACGTGAAGCCGATGAATGGGGCCTTGTTTTGACGATTCAAAACGCGGTAAAAACGGTCGCCGAAAAAACAAAACAAGTGGGAATGGGTCTTGAATATGCCGATAAAAAACGTCTTGAAATTAACGATTTTAAAGAAAAGAGAACGGCATTTGAAGCGGAGCGTTTGACGCTCAAATCGCCCGATGTTTTAGCGTTGCAAAGCGTTAAAGATTGGTTTTCAAAGTTTAATACATTAAATAAAGAAAGGGAAACGTTACAGAATCAAGTGACAAAACTAACGGAAAGCCTAACGACAATCGAAACAAATCATCGCCGATTGCTCTCCGTTGACTTACCGCTTTTTGGCGAAAACTACCCCCTCTGTATATCGCTCGCCGAAACGATTTTAGCCTTAAAAAAAGGCATTCAAGGCAAAGAATCGGCTAAATTAGCATCAAACAAAAAGATGCAACACGAGTTAGCAGTTTTGGAAGTGGAAAACCTTGCGGCAACGCTCGTAGAAGGTGCGCCGTGTCCGCTTTGTGGGTCGGTACACCATCCCGAAGTGATGAATGCAACGGATTTGCACCGTGTTGTGGCGGCGATTGAAAAAGAAATTTCGACATTAGAATTGGCTTTAAAATCATTAAAAAACATTGAAAATCAAATAGAAACGCTGCATACAAATTCTACAAAGGTTCAACAAGACCGCCGTGTTTTGTTGAATCAAATCGCTGACAAACGCGACGAGATTCAAACACACGCCGCCACTTTTCGTTGGAATGATTTTTCAAAAACCGATGAAACTGCCATCAATACCGCTTTTGCGGACGCTGCCGCAACGCTCAAACGGATTGATTTACTCAACAAAAATGTGCAAGCGTTAAACAAAAGTATTGAAAAAGAAACGGCTATTTTAAGTACGTATGAAGAGAAAATCAACCGTTTGCAATCCGAAATTGCCGTCGAAAATGGCCAAAAACAAACCCTTGAAACGCAGTTGCAAACTTTGAAATTTACCGATTTTATTGATATTTCAGAAGCTGATATTGCTAAAAAACAAGCGGCTATTCGTCAAGAAGTTAAGGATTTGGAACAACAATTTGACACCATCGAAAAACAGGTCGAAGAACG
>JAYSRS010000474.1:0-3723 GCA_043720935.1 Saprospiraceae bacterium | reverse complement strand
ACGAAATCTTTAAGATTTCGTAAATGTTGGTAATCAACGCTTTACGTATTAAGATTTTACTAGAAAATAGGTTTGTACCATAAAGCAGATAATTCCGTAATTTTCTATACCATTATTCAACAATCCATTATTGTATTGTCAATTGTTAGCTCAAAACAAGATACAGCCGTTTGGAAAACGCGTATTGGTGATGTTTGATACATTTACGACCACTAAAACAAGGCAATTATGAACAAAATACGCTTTTTTCTACTCTTTTTAGCCCTTTATACTGAGGGGGCCGCTCAAACGCCAAAACCGAGGTTTGAAGGCCAAGCACCGATTGAAAACAAGGTGGACACCCGTAACCGCGCTATCATACCGCAATGGCGCACGAAACTCGATTTGGGCGGTGTGACGTTCGACAATGACTTTGACGGGGCGCGGCTCAGCAGCATCAAACAGGACAATGATTCGTTGTTTACGGCGACGATTGAGGCCGAAAATTATCCGATTAATCCAAGTCCGTGGTACGCCTTCAAGGTGTCGGCGGACACGACGCGCACGATTTCGGTGCATCTGACGTATCTCAACGCCAAACACCGTTATTTCCCAAAAATCAGCACCGACGGCCTCGCGTGGAAAGCAGTGGATTCTGCCGACTGTCGCCTCATAAAAGACACGACGACGCAAGCCCGAAATTTTCAAGAAAATGCCTTGTCGGAATCGGCTTTTGTACGTATAAAAGTCGGCAAACAACCCGTTTGGTTAGCGGCGCAAGAAGTTATTACGTCAACAAACGTGAGCAAATGGGTGATTGACTTAATGAAAAAAAACGTCATTTTAAGCGGAATTATTGGTCAGACGACGCAAAAACGGCCCATTCAGTGCCTACGTATAGGCGAAGATTCGACGGAAGCGAAAATTATGGTCATCATTGGCCGCTTGCATCCGCCCGAAGTGACGGGTCAATTGGCACTGCAAACATTCGTCGAAACGCTGTGTGGCGATTCCTACATGGCGCAACAATTTAGAAAAAAATACACACTGTTTGTCATTCCTATGATGAACCCCGATGGCGTTGACAATGGACATTGGCGACACAACGGCGGCGGCGTTGACCTCAACCGCGATTGGGCGGATTTTATTCAGCCCGAAACGCAAGTCGTCCGCGATTTCCTACGGAAAAAGATGGAAAACCCAAAGAAAAAACTCTACTTCGGCATTGATTTTCATTCGACTTGGGACGATATTTTTTACACAAATACGACCGAAAAACCAACAAATATGGACGGTTTGATTCAAAATTGGTTCAAAGAATTGGAACAAGCGATTCCCGATTATAAAGTCAATGCAAAGCCGAGTAAAATCCTCCCTGGCGTCATTTCCAAAGCCTTTTTTAATCGAGAATTTAACGCCGAAGCCTTGGTTTACGAAGTCGGCGACAATACGCCCCGCGATTTTACGGCCTTTAAATCAAGGGTGGCGGCGGAAAAGTTGATGGTTTTAGCGTTGCGGTTCTTGGAGAAAAAATAGAATATTGAAAAATAGCCCCCTCAGTATTTGGTTACGGAGGCGCGTGTTTTCTTTAAAAATTTTAAATGTGATGCTAAAACCTGTATTTTTGCGCCCTAATGTCCTCGGAATTTTTCCTTTTAAATCATCTAAATTAAATAGCGTATGTCAGTTATCGGTTATGCTGAATCCAATTTTGAAACATTAAGATTAGACAAAAAGGTGTATATAGACAGAACAGGCTATATCAGAACGCTCGAAAATCAGAGTAATCGAAACGTAATATTTGTCCGTCCCCGCTGTTTTGGAAAGTCGCTTTGGCTTTCCATGCTGCACTATTATTATGGTGTGGAACACAAAGACAAGTTTGACACGCTTTTTGGGGAATTGGACATCGGTAAAAAGCCCACGCCGCTTCGGAATAGTTATCTGATTCTGACGATGCAATTTGCGGGTATTGATGTTGAAACCGACGAATCAACCTATTACGGCTTTCGGCGGAATGTCTTGACTGGTATTGTTGACTGCATGAGTGCCTATTCAGATTATTTTTCAAAGGAAGAAACGGACAAGGTAGAAACCTTAGATACACCTGCAAGCATGATGCAATTCTTTTTTAGCCTTTATAAACACAAAAAAATACCGCATAAACTCTATATCTTGACAGACGAATACGATCAATTTGCGAATGAATTGGTCAGTTTTGACACCGACCGTTTTAGGGCTATCATTGGCCGTTCGGGCTATGTCCGCAAATATTATGAAATGATAAAAAATGCCACTTATGAAGGCGTTGTTAACCGTTTTTTTGCAACGGGCGTCTCGCCTTTAACGGTAGATGCCTTGACAAGCGGTTTTAATATCACGTCGAGTTTGGGTATTGAATTAGAATTTCATAATTTAATGGGCTTTCCTCATGATGAAGTGGTGTATATCCTTAAGCAAGTCGGTGCGAAAGATAAGGACATTCCAAGCATTATGACGGAGTTAAAAGAATGGTACAATGGTTATTTATTCCATGAAGATGCGGCGGACAGGCTTTATAATTCTGATATGGTGATGTATTTTGCTGCTCATTATGAAAAAAATCAAAAATTTCCACGCCGTATGTTGGATGCGAATATTGCAACGGACTATTCAAAAGTCAAAAAAATATTCAATATTCAACAACGCGAAGAAGAGTTTATTCCTATTTTGAAAAAATTGACGACTGAGGGGGAACTGTTTGCCCAAATAACCGATTTTTTTAATCTTGAATTGGATTTTACAAACGATGATATTATTAGCCTTTTATACTATATGGGTTGGGTGACGATTCAAGATGAAGTGGACGGGATTTGGCGATTCAAGATGCCTAATCGGGTTATTAGTGAACTGTATTACGATTATTTTGCAAGTATTGGAGAGCGGGAAGCGGGTCTGAATAATATTATTCTTAAAATACGCGATGCCTTGGATAAATTGTCGAAGTACAACAATCCACATCCGTTTTTGGAAATTATTAAAGCATTGATTGACAAGGATTTATCTCTGCGCGACGCGCAACGATTCGATGAAAAACATTTGAAAATGTTGTTGATTCCTTATTTCAGTTTGTCGGCGGCACATTACGTGAAGAGTGAGCCTGAATGGGAAAATATGTACCCCGACCTCTTATTGTTGAAAAGGCCGAGTATCAACACGCAATTCAATTTTATTATAGAATTGAAATATATCAAACTGAGTGATAAAGATAAAATGGTGAAGACAGTCGAAGGCGGCGAAGAACGCTTAGCCGATAAAGTAGCGCGAGAAGCCCGTATTCAACTTGGAAAATATCTGAAAACAGACAATGCCAAACGTGTTGAGAATCTGAAAGCGTGGGTGTTGATTTTGGTAGGTCGGGAATGGCAAGTCGTGGAGGAAATGCCTGTTGCCTAATGCTCATCCTCAAAATGGTATTTTAAAATGGATCAAAAATTATTGGTAAGTTACATTCAACCCGTCATTCAAAGCCTTGCAGACGACGGCTTAAAAATGACGCGTGTGGAAGTCTGGCCTGGTGATATGAATGGTTATTTCACCTTAGCGGTCAGTGCCGAATGGGATAAAAATAATCCTAAAGCACGTGTTTTGATTGTTTCACACAAAGTTCGTGAAATGATTCCTCACGATATAGCCAAATATATCGTCAATATTTATACTTTCGATACACCCGAAAGTATTAGAGTTTTTATTACTTGATAATCA
>JAYSRS010000473.1:0-10838 GCA_043720935.1 Saprospiraceae bacterium | reverse complement strand
CAATGAGTTACAAATTATTAATTATTGAAAAAAGCTTTTGTACCACAAAGCCGATAATTCCGTTTTTTTTTAACAACCATCAATACTATTGTACATTTTGCACGACATGGGCCACAGATTGAAGGGATTAGGCTTATTTACGCTGATTTTTATCGTGTATGCCTAAAAAAATCAGTGTAAAATCCGGCGTATCTGTCCAATCTGCGCGCCATTTGAATTTGTACCATAATATTACAACCATTATAAAATGACAGCTTACATCGTTACCGTCGGCGACGAAATTCTTATCGGCCAAATTACCGATACTAACGCCGCTTGGATGGCGCAACAACTTAATTTTCAAGGCATTAGGCTTATTGGAAAAACCTCTGTGGGCGATGTCCATGAGGAAATTATTGAATCCATCCGCTACGCACTCACGAAGGCCGATTTAGTGCTAATGACAGGTGGCCTCGGCGCAACTAAGGATGATATTACAAAAAAAGCGATTGCTGATTTCCTTGGTGTGCCGATGGTGTGGCATCAAGGTACGTTTGACCGCATGCGTTATTTTTTCAAAAAAATTAACCGCACGGTGTCTGAAATGAACAAAAATGGCTGTTTTATGCCCGAAAATGCCTTAATTCTGAACAATGACAAAGGACTCGCCCCCGCCATGTGGTTCGATGTCGGGCGTCGGATGTCGGATGTCGGCAGATTTCCGACATCTGACACTGAAAATCCGAAATATACTGAGGGGGTACTTGAAAATGAAAACTCAAAATCTTTTGTCATTCAGAAAGAACAAAACCCCAAACTACTCGTCTCGATGCCAGGCGTTCCTTACGAAATGCAGCATTTGATGAGCGACCGCGTGTTGCCAAAATTGCGCGATAGTTTTCCGATGTCACCAATTGTGCATCGAACCATTTTGACGGCGGGAGAGGGCGAAACGATGTTGGCTGAAAAACTTTCCGATTTTGAAGACCGTTTGCCTGCACACATAAAATTGGCATATTTGCCTTCATTAGGCACGGTTCGCCTACGTTTGACGGCACGAGGCGACGATGAAGCGGCGTTAAATCAAGATTTAGATGCCTTAAAAAGTGAGTTGGTTGGCATCGTTCAATACGCCGTTGCGGGCTACAATGACGACACAATGCCCGTTGTGATTGGTCGAATGCTAAAAGAACGCGGCTTGAAAATAGCCTCTGCCGAAAGCTGCACGGGCGGTTATTTGGCCCATTTGCTGACCTCGGTGGCGGGCAGTTCAGCCTATTTTGAAGGCTCGGTGATTGCCTATTCTTATGATTTGAAAGAAAGTTTGCTCGATGTTTCGCACGATACCTTGATGAGTGTCGGGGCGGTGAGTGAGGAATGTGTCCGCGAGATGGTGCAAGGAGCTGTCAAACGCCTCGGCGTTGATGTGGCGGTCGCGGTTTCAGGCATAGCAGGGCCGGGTGGCGAAACGACTGACAAGCCAGTTGGCACAATTTGGTTGGCTGTCGGCAATGGCGAACGGATTATCACGACGAAAATCGGAATTGACCGTGGCCGTCTGAAAAATATCGAATACGCTGCAAACGTAGGTTTAAACCTTATACGTAAGTATTTGCAAAACAACGCTATAAGTAACGCTTGAAAAAATACTGAGGGGGTCTCTTTTTTCAAAAAAAAATGTTAGAGAACGCCTACTTTTGAGCCACTAAAAATTAATAATGCGATGCAAGAAAATACGATAGTCAGTTTGAAAAATGCAGCCATTTATCAAGGTAAGACATTGATTTTGAACGATATAAACATAACGATTACGAAGGGAGAGTTCTCTTATTTGATTGGCAAAACGGGCAGTGGCAAGTCGAGTTTGTTGAAGGCTTTGTACGGCGCGTTACCGCTTGAAGCGGGAGAAGGCGGCGTTTGTAACTTCAATTTACGGACACTCAATCGCCGCTCGATACCTTTACTACGTAGGAAACTGGGTATCGTTTTCCAAGATTTTAACCTCTTGGACGACCGAAATGTAACCGAAAATCTCCTTTTTGTCTTGAAAGCGACAGGGTGGACGGATAAAAAACTGATGTCGGAACGCATTGCGGCGGTTTTGACGTCGGTTAATTTGCCCGATGCAGGGCCGCGTTTGCCGTATCAATTAAGCGGCGGCGAACAACAACGCATTGTGATTGCACGCGCCTTGTTGAATCAGCCCGAATTGATTATTGCCGATGAACCGACGGGCAATCTCGACCCCGAAACGAGCGACGACCTTATGGTTCTGCTTCGCAACTTATCCATCAACAACAATACAGCGGTGCTGTTTGCAACGCATGACTACCGTATTTTGCAGAATTTTCCTGCGCGAATTATGCGTTGCCAAAATGGGCGCGTTTTGGACGAAGAGAATTTTTTGGTGTGAATAAAAAATAATTTCAATAATGAATAGCAATTTACAACGCCTTTATGACCTCGCGTCACGCCCCTCGCGGCGCATTATTGGCCTAATGAGTGGCACGTCAATGGATGGTTTAGATGTGGCTTTGTGCCGCATTGAAGGACACGGCGGCGCAACGAAAGTTGAACTTTTGAATTTTGAAACAGTGGATTACACGGACGATGTTAAAACAGAGATTAGAAAAATTTTTGCTAAGAAAACAATTGATTTTCAACACCTTACGCTTTTAAACGAATGGATTGGGCGACTGCACGGCGAGATGGTAACGTCTTGTTTGGCAAAATGGGGCGTTAGTGTCATTGCGAGAGACGAAGTAACTGAGGGCGTTGATTTGGTGGCGTCGCACGGTCAAACGGTTTTTCACGCACCAAAAACCTTACACAACATTGATAAATTTCCTAATGCAACGCTTCAAATTGGCGACGGCGACCACGTAGCTGTAACAACGGGCATCATCACGTTGAGCGATTTCCGACAAAGGCACATTGCGGCGGGTGGCGAAGGCGCACCCTTGGCTGTATATGGCGATTATTTTATATTTTCTGACCCTTCGGAAAACCGCTTAATGCTCAACATGGGCGGCATTGCCAATTTTACGTATCTCCCCGCGTCGCTCAATGCGTCCGAAGTTTTTGTCACCGATACGGGAACAGGAAACACCTTGTTAGACGCGTTCGTTCGGCGTTTTTATCCTAAAAAAGCCTACGACAAAGACGCGGAAATCGCCCGTCGCGGTCACGTTTTGCCCGACTTGTTGACCACTTTGAAAAGCGACGATTTTTTCAAAAAACCGTTCCCTAAAACCACTGGCCCCGAGTTATTCAGCGTCGAATACGTAGAAAAAGCAATAAAAAACACCCCCGCAGTTGCTTCGTACCTCGCAATGACATCTCCACAGTTTTTAGCTATAAAATCAGAAAATGACCGACTTGCCCACCAACAAATCGCCGATTTGATGGCTACTTTAACCCGTTTTTCAGCCGAAACAATTGCCGAAGCAATTAGAAATGTCTTTGTAGAAAAGCAATTTAGCGACGCCACTATTCGCGGTTTTAAAATTTACATGAGTGGCGGTGGCATGCACAATCCTTTGTTAGTCAATTGGTTAAAAGAATTATTGCCAGAAATCGAATTTAAGAAAACCAATGATTTGGGTATCAACGGCGACGCTAAAGAAGCCGTTTTGTTTGCCATTTTGGCCAATGAATGCATAGCTGGCAACCCTACAAATTTTGGCACACGAGCAGGTGTGCCAAGTGTTTCAATGGGTAAAATCTCTTTTCCAAATTAAAAATTAATAAGAAGTCCATTGCCTTTACGGAGTTCGGTTATATGAGCGTTGACGGCTGCGCGGGGAAAGGTTGGAAGTCTAATCGAAAGTTAAATCTTTGAAAATCAATGAATTAGCACAAGCCAATGCCCTTAATGCGTTGTATGGTACATTTTGGAAAGAATCGTGGTGGGTCGGTGGTTCTCATTGAAAATGGTTTCCCGAAGGCGAAAGCCACGAAGGTTACGTAGAACGCGATTATATGCCGCAAAACAAGCAAGCGGCGGCAGTCGTCGGCAAATGGTATGATGGAAAAGGAGAGAAAGTTGTTGTTTAATTTGTATCACGGACTTTAGTCCGTGAATGCGTAGTTTGCCTTAAAACACTCACCGACTGAAGTCCGCGATACAATAAAAACAAAAAGCAAGAACCCATGACGGCTCTTGCTTTTTTGTTTTTGAGCATTACTTTTCAGACGTAGGCGACATATTAAATTTACAATGTCAATTTACAAATAATTGATAACTAATTGATAACTAATTGATAATCAATTGATAATCAAATTATTGCACGCTAAAAACCGACATCCCAAATCCGAAATCCGACACCGAATTATCTGCCCGCTTTGAGCAAATCGCGGATTTCGCCTAAAAGCGTTTCCTGTACGGGCGGCGGTGCAGGTGCAGCAACGGCGGCTTCTTTCTCACTCGCTTTTTTAGCGGCGGCAACGGCTTTGACGATTAAAAACATGACCAAAGCGACCACAATAAAATTGATGATAGCCGCCACAAAATCGCCATATTTGACAAAAATGCCTGGGTCTATTACTTTACCCGCCGCATCTTTGACCTCGGGACTGAGTTCCGTTTGCCATGTTTTAAAATCCGTTTGAAAAATCGTGGAAACGAGTGGCATAATCATCCCGTCAATAAAGGAAGACGTGATTTTGCCGAAAGCGACGCCCATAACAAAGGCAACGGCGGTGTCAATGAGGTTGCCTTGGATGGCAAATGCTTTAAATTCTTTTAGCATGAATACATGAATTTTGTTAACGAAAAAAAATAGGTGTGACCATAAATGTCTAGCAAAATCATAGTAAAATGGTTGTTATATATCATAGATTTATTGTTAATAATCCGTAAACCTATAAATTAATGACAACTTTGGGACAAAAAGGGTATAGAAAAGTCACAAAACAGCGTGAAAATTTGACAATTGCCAATCTAAAGTACGCCGTGTTTTGTGATTTTAATTACCGACCTGCGAAAAATGGTAACGGTATTTTAACCTTTTCTGCACGTTGGCAGATAAAAAACCGCGTTTTATCTATTCGATTGTGTCGATTTACAGCGATAAAACTACTTTTGGAAGAATTTTTAGAAAAATACTGAGGGGGTCTTCACAGACACTTTTTAAACGAATGTTGAAACGTTAGAATACTAAATTTCAGCTTGCAATTAACTGATAGTCAATTGTTTGCAAATTTTAAATTCTTCATTTTTCATTTTTAATTTCCAAACGCCTAAGGTCATGTACGTTCTCCGCGAAAGTTTTATTCAAGCCTTCCAACAACTCGTTGGCAACAAATTGCGCTCATTTTTGTCGCTTTTGGGCATTATGATTGGCATTTTCTGCATTATCGCCGTCAAATCGGCGGTTGATTCGCTCGAAGACAACGTGCGAAGCAGCTTCGACCGTCTCGGCAATGACGTATTATATGTGTCCAAATTTTCTTGGGCGGAAGACCCTGGCCTCAATTTTTGGAAATACGCCCGTCGCCCGAATCCGAGCATCAAGGACTACAAAGTTTTGGCGGCGAATGTACCGTCGGCAAAAGCAGTGACTTTTTCGACTTTTATCAAGCGAACAACAGCTAAATTTGGCAAAAACAGCGTTGAGCGCGCCGTTGTTTTCGCGGTGACGGAGGATTATGATAATTTTCACAACTTGGAATACGAAGCGGGCCGTTTTTTATCGCCTCAAGAATATTCGTCGGGTGCAAACCGCGTCGTGATTGGCCATAAAATCGCTACCGAATTGTTCAGCGGAGCTGACCCGATTGGCCGCGATATTCAAGTGATGGGCCGTAAAATGCAAGTTGTCGGCGTTATCAAGCAGTCGGGTAAGGATTTGGTCAAAATATTTGACTATGACAACGCCCTCATGGTTGGTTTTGAGTTGGCACGCTCCCTCGTGAACGTGCGTGAAGCGAGCAGATTTGGCGGAAATCTCCAAATCAAAGCGGCGGACGGCGTGGCGGTCAATCAATTGCGCGACGAAGTAACGGTGACACTTCGCAACGCTCGACAGCTAAAACCACGTGAAGAATCCAATTTTTCCATCAATTCAGCAACGGCTTTTGCCGATATTTTAAACAGCTTTTTCGGCGTTTTGAACGCTGTGGGTTACATTATTGGTGGCTTTGCCTTGATTGTCGGCATTTTTAGCGTGGCCAATATCATGTTCGTTTCGGTAAAAGAACGGACGAGCATCATCGGCGTCAAAAAAGCGTTGGGTGCAAAACAAGGCGTGATTTTGTTGGAATTTCTGATTGAATCCATCGTATTGTGTTTGTTAGGTGGCCTCGGCGGCTTAATTTTGGTGTGGTTAGTCCTTAAAGGCGTCTCCGCACTTAGCGATTTTGAAATGTATGTGTCTTTGAAAAATGTCCTCGTCACCATCACCGTCGCGGCGGTTGCGGGTGTTTTGGCAGGTTTTATTCCTGCTTTGCAAGCGTCGAGAATGGATCCTGTTGAAGCGATTAGAGCGTAAAGAAACATGAAACATCCCGAATTTTCTAACAACGAAAATTTGGGATTTTTTTATGCCCGTAGGACGGTTTACTGGCTCTTTTTCGCTACGCTCAAAAATCGCCCTTGAAAAAATCTATTGGGGCGACGTTTTTTTTTGTTGAAAAATCAAAGATTTTTCAACAAAAAACAACGTCGCCCCTAAAAATCCTATTTGTACGCCTTTCGAGCGTAGCGAGAAACAGTGCGTAAAGCAGCGTAAAAGTTATTTTTAGACATAAAAAAACCGAATTTTATTTGTTAGAAAATTCGAGACGATTCATGTTTACCAATTTCGTTGTTTTCCAAACTCTTGCACCCAATATTTTCCACTTTTGGCCGCGCCTAACTCCTCAACTTTCGGACTCATCATCTGCTTACAATGCGAAGCCGAATTAATCCAACCTTGAATCGTTGTGCCAACCATATCGTAGCCAAAAGCGATATTTTCGCCAATTTCCATCCATTTATAGCCTGTGGCCGAAATGCGGTCGTCAAATTCTGAATTATCCGTTCCGATATGGTCAAAATGTCCATTGCTCGCCATATCGTTTGCATGACGCAGCGCAGCGGCTTCCAACTGACTGTTCCAACGCAACGGCGGCACGGGTAGCATTTGTTTTGCACCGCAACGACAACCGCTTGCCCGTAACTTATTAACAGCGTTCAGCATATTCATTCTAAAATCGCCCGTTTCGACCTTCAATACTGAGGGGGTCACTTTGGCGGGCTGCGACGTTACTGTACTGGCTTTTGGCGGTTGATTTCTATTAGCAAGCTGCTGTGAGATGCAGCTAAAATGGCTTAACAAAAACATAGTAAGGAAAATAAATTTCATAATTTATTGATTTTAAAATACTTATTTTTAATGTAGCACGACGTTCACGTCGTGAATATTTTTCAGAATCATCAGTTGATTATCGTGTTGCGGCGTAGCTGCAAAATCTCGGTAATATTTAAACCATCCACCACTTTCCTACGCGGTGCAACCGCTAAACTGCTTGTTTTGCGGTTACACCGCACATAAAATTGGCTTATGTGTTTTATGTTACCAAGATTTTGCAGCTACGCCGCATTAAGGCCGCAAAGGTATTGAAAAACGTGTTTTTTACTTTTTTAGTCTCTTTTAGGGGTCAAAAATGACGCCTTTCCTAAGAAAAAAAGGAAAATTTTAGATAAAAACAATCTTTTAGACGCTTGTTTAATTATTTTTGTCACCTAAAATCGTTTATCCACGGATTTCACAGATGAACACGGATTATCACATTTGTCTAATTACTTTTAACGTGTAATTTATTTGTTATAATGTCTAAATCAGCGAAAATCTGTAAAATCTGTGGATAAATTTCTTCTTTAATCAATTCTAAAACCAACGAATTCATGCGCTTTTTAATCCTACAACTCCTTTTTCACAGCTTTTTTCTAGAAAAAACCACCGCCCAAATTGGTTACAGGCTCGTTAGCGGCGGACAATCGGCGGCAATGAGCAATGCCGTTTTAGCGATGTCAATACCCGATGCCGTTTTTCAGAATCCCGCTGCACTCATATATATAACGCGTCCGACGGCAACCGTGGCAACGGAAATGCGTTTTGGCGTTAAAGAACTGCGGCCTGTCGGCGTCGGCTTCATTCAACCGACAAAATCGGGCGTTTTTGGTTGCTCAATTCAGCATTTTGGCTTTTCGGCCTTTCAACAACAAAAAATCGGATTGGCTTTCGCCAAGCGTTTTTCTGAAAAATTTAATGTCGGTATTCAACTTGATTATTTGCATTTGCAAGCATTGGGCTATGGCAATGCCAACATTTTAACTTTTGAACTCGGATGTAACACATTGATAACAAAAGAGTTAACGCTTGCTTTCTACGTTTTCAACCCGCTTGCTGTGCGCGTGAGCGAGTCGGAACGCACCCCCTCAGTATTTCGCCTCGGTGCGGCCTATTCCATGAACAATAAAATTATGATTACTGCCGAAATCGAGAAAAGCATCATCGATGCAGCTAGTTTCAGAATGGGTTTTGACTACAAAGTGGCCGAAACGGTGGCTGTCCGTTGTGGTTTTTCAAGCCTTCCCGCGAGTTTTAGCGTAGGCATTGGTTATTTTTTAAGTAAAAATTGTGTCATAGATGCGGCTTTGAGCCATCAATCTGCCCTCGGTTCGACGCCTTCGCTGAGTTTATCCTACGTTTTTGGAAAAGAAAAATCAGAAATTCGATGATTTTCCTCCCCTATTCCCTTTTTTTTTGAGATTATTTCATCCATTTCTAACGTCATTTTTGGCTTTTTAAAATTTATTTTCACTTATTTTAAAATTTCTTTTTTGAAAAAAACAATAGCCGTTCGTCGTTTTTAAAAACGGCAAGCGGCTATTGTTTTTTTCAAAAAAGAACATCCAAAACAGCCTTCATACTGCGGGGGTACTTTTGATTTTATAAATTATTAAAAATACTTATTAAAAGAATAAAAACACACAATCGCTCAACGCCTTTCGTCTAATAAAAACAGCTTTTGCACCTTTAAAACCCGCCGTTGGTCGAGCTACGAAATATTTCGTGAAACATAAAGTAAGGGTCGAGCGTCTATTAAGTGTCTTTAAAATGAGCATGTAAAGCGGCGTTAAGTAGTTTGTAAACAATTGATTGTCAACTATTTAAATGGGTGTAATCTGATTCGACGTAGAAATTCAAGCATTTATCGAACGTAAAAATAGTGTAAAAACGCTTTGGACGAAAAATACGACACTTCATCCGTTAGTTCACGCAGTTCGACGATTGTGATTTGCTTTGCCGTAACCTAGACCCCTAACTTTGCATCATAATTACAGACGAAAAGACGTCACTGATTAGAATTTATTGATTGAGACTTGACGGCAGTTTGGGAAACAATTTAAAAGATAAAAAGTCTTTTTAAGCCGACACCCAAAGTTATCAAATTCTTATCTTAGTGTTAAAACTACATGAACTTTTTTAGAGGATGTTTGGTTATTAGATTTGACCACGTACCTTTATAACATCAACAAAACAAAATTTGGAAATGTGCGTTTAAAGTTCGTATCTTTGCCGTATTAAACACTTAAAATATACTCAAACAGAATAAAGTTCTGAAAATTGAGTTAGTTTAGATTTTAACATTATTCACTCGATTGTTTAACAATTTTAAATTTTTTAGAATGAAAACCCGATTATCTTTTATTTTGGCTCTTGCCGTTTTGATGTTTACAACCACTTTGAAGGCCGACAGTTTGGAAAATATTTTCACACTTGAAGGCGCAAACATCCGTATCACGGCCATCGAAAACTCGAAATCAGTCATCGTCACATTAAATAACACCTCAACAGGTGAAATGACCGTTGCACTTGAAGATGCCCTAGGCACGAGGTTCGCTATTGACAAGATTAAACCTGCCGCACGTTTTGCGAAAAAATATAACCTCGCACAATTGGAAGCGGGCAATTACAGACTTGTCGTCACTAAAAATTTCGTAAAAACGATTCAGCCCTTTGAGTTGACTTACCGTGCGGTCGTTTTGAACGAGTTGGAACGCAAAGAAAAATTCCTGCCGAGCATCAATCAAAACGGCAAAACTGTAGATGTGAACGTTTTGTTGGGAAATTACTCAAACATTATCGTCAAGATTTATGGCAACGACGGTTTGGTGTCTTTTGAAGACAAAAACTACGTTGTTTTGACGCTTCACAAACGCTACGATTTGTCGAAATTGACAACAGGTAGCTACATCGTAGAAGTCCTTGCGGGTGATGAAACGCAGTATTTTAATATCAATTTGTAAGAAAAGTACCGTCAATAGAGTCGTCCCTTTCTTACCTTTCGGAAGCTAAAAGTGGTTGTTACTGAGGGGTTAAGAAGTGGTTTAGAAATTGGCTAATGGAGATTTCAAATGTCAGAAATCATTGCGAGAAACGAAGTAATCAAATTTCAGTGTGTAATAAATTGTTAGTCAATTGTTCACAAAATAGAATTTGATGCGTTATTGATTCTCCTAATTTATTGACAAATAAGCAATTATAAAGAACAAATTATGAAATACAAATTTTCATGAACTATTCGTTCCCACAATTGCTTACTGCTTTAAAATATTTTAATTTGATTTTAGATGAATGAAGTATGAGAACCTGACGGCATAGCCGTCAGGTTTTTTTTTATAGGTGAATGTCAAATTAAATATAAGATTTTACCTCTAATTTCAATCAGAACACATTGTCATTGCGAGGCACGAAGCAATCTGCCAAGTTTCGCAGTCTGCTGAACCAAGCAGATTGCTTCGTGCCTCGCAATGACAACGTTTTTTTCAATTTCAATTTTGAGCATAAATAATTGATAATCAAGTATTA
>JAYSRS010000472.1:0-3751 GCA_043720935.1 Saprospiraceae bacterium | reverse complement strand
ATTTTGTTTATTTTGTTTATTTTGTTTATTTTGTTTATTTTGTTTATTTTGTTTATTTTGTTTATTTTGTTTATTTTGTTTATTTTGAGTCAGAAAAGCCTTAATCTGTTCTACAACAACTAAATCTGTCGCTTTAAACGTATAAAAAAAGACCGTTTGTTCACCGCTACAAATCATCCCGCTTTGCTCATTCGGCACGTCCTTTCGATGCACTTGACGTTTAAAAAACGCCTCTCCCCTACCCTCTCGCAGACGTATAACAGCAAGCGCAACGAGTTTTTGCTCCATAATGCCGCCACCAATGCTACCAAAAAGCGTTTTTTTCTCGCTTTCTTCGCCTTTTTTGCCCAAAACGACAGCCATTCGGAAACCTACACGCCCAGGACTGCTGCCTATGCTTTCAACAACTTGCAGCAACATTATCCTATTATGATAGCGTATTTGATTGGCGATAAATGCCCATATTTTCTCTTTTTGTTCCAAATTATTTGGTTAAATGATTAAATTATTACGTAAAAATTTAGAGTTTTAAAATTTTAACAATTCAAAAATTTAAACAATCGCCTCAAACGCCGCATCAAACACCGTCAACACCGTTTCATCCATCAAACGCGCCGTCAAACCCTTGGTTTTTGGCAATTCGTAGTGATAAAAGTATTGCATCGTGTGCATTTTAGACGTGTAAAACGCTTTGTCAATGTCATTTACATCCGTTTGAGCCGCCGATTTTTCGGCAACCGAACCCATCCGTAACCATTGCCAAGCGACGTTTAAAATGCCGAATAATTCGAGATAAAGCGTGGCATCCGACAAAAACACTTCCGCATTTCCCCTACCCGCAATTGTCAATAAATGTGCAGTCGTTTTTTGCCATTCCGCTAATTCTGCATCCAACAAAGCGGCGTAAGTTTTAGATTTTGGCAAAGAATAAGCAATGTCAAGGTCTTTTTTGACTTCGGTAAGCCATAAATTCACCGCCGCACCGCCATTTCTAGGAATTTGACGACCCAAAACAGCTTGCGCTTGTATGCCCGTCGTGCCTTCGTAGAGGCTCATAATGCGGACATCGCGCGCCAATTGTTCCAACTCAAAATCTTCGGTATAACCATAGCCGCCCAACACTTGAACGCCTTGATTGACCGAAATAATGCCCATTTCTGCGCCATAAGTCTTCGCAACGGGTGTCAAAAGCTCCAAAAGGTCGTTGTAATGCTGTTTTACTGAGGGGTCAGTCGTGGCTTTTTCATGGTCCAAATACGTGTAACATTGCAAAATGAAGCACAAACCGCCTTCCACAAACGCCTTTTGCTGCAACAACATACGCCGCACGTCGGGATGATGAATAATTGTTGTCGGCTCGCCCAACGCATTTTTTTCGTTCAATCGCCTACCCTGCGGACGCTCATGTGCGTACTGCAACGACGCATAATACGCCGCCGACCCAATATGCACGCCGCCCATCCCGACGCCAAGCCGTGCGCCGTTCATCATGACAAACATCTGCGGCAATCCCCGATTTTCCGCGCCGAGCAAATAGCCGATGCAGTCGTCTTTTTCGCCAAATCCGAGGTGCATAGCGGGTGTTGCCTTCTGCCCCATTTTGTGGTAAATGCCGATTGACGCCACGTCGTTCGATTCAAGCACCCCCTCAGTATTGAGGCGTTTTTTAGGCACAATAAAGAGTGAAATGCCCTTCGTTCCCTTCGGTGCGCCGTCAATGCGGGCCAAAACAAGGTGAACGATGTTGTCTCTGACGTCGTGGTCACCTGCTGAAATAAAGATTTTTTGCCCTTTAATTTTATACGTGCCGTCGGCTTGCAGCGTCGCCGAAGTCGCCACGTCCGAGAGCGAACTGCCCGCTTGCGTTTCGGTCAAACACATCGTTCCCGTCCATTCACCCGACAGCATTTTGTCTGAAAAAGCGGCTTTTTGCTCTGCCGTTCCGAAGCTTGTAATCAAATTCGCCGCACCTTTTGTCAAATCGGCATACATAATAAAGGCGTTGTTGGCTCCGCCACAGATGAATTCAGCCGCCGTTGCGACCGTTTTTGGCAGTTGTTGACCGCCATAATCGAACGAAAACGGTGCAGACAACAAGCCCGATTCGGCATAAGCGTCGTAAAATTCATGGACGCCTTTGTGTGCTTTGACTTCACCATTAATCAGTTCGGGCTGATGACGGTCGGCACCGACAAACGCGGGTTTCAAAATTTTTTCGGCAATGTCAACCGCCGTGTCAATGACCATTCCGAAGGTGTCGCGGTCGTGGGCGTTGAAATAATCGTACTGCGTTAAACTTTCGACATTTAGCACTTCAAAAAGTGTAAAATCGAGATTTCGGCGAGAGAAATGCTTTTCAGCCATTGGGTAATTGTTTTAAAATCAATGAGTTAAATGAATTTTAAGAAGTTTTGTAGTCATTTCTAATCGGCGTACAATAGAATGACCCATTCGGCAACGCATATAGGTTTTGCCGAATTTTCACGTTCCAAAACCGTTTGCAGTGTGGCTCTGACGCCATTTTTAGGGTAATCTTCAACATTTACAAGCGTCGCTTTCATCCGCACTTTCGCGCCCGAAGGTACAACGCGCATGAAACGGACTTTGTTTAAGCCGTAATTCATCCCCATTGTCATCGTTTTGACCAACATTAAGTCCTCCAAAAAATGCGTCACGAGTGATAAAGTCAAAAAACCGTGGGCAATTGTCCCACCGTAAGGCGTCTGTTTAGCGCGTTCGACGTCGGTGTGAATCCACTGCGTATCGAGTGTGGCTTTTGCGAAATTGTCAATCATGTCCTGGGTCACGGTTACATAACTCGTGTAGCCAAAGTCTCTGCCAATCGCCGTTTTTAAATGGTCGAAATCATCGAAAATAGTCATAATTAGATTGTTTTTTGTAACAATTTGTACCCACAGATTACGCGGATTAGCACGGATTGACGCTTATTAAGAGCATTTTAGGCACACCACATATATATAACGTGCCTAAAAATCCGTGTTAATCAGCATAATCTGTGAAAGAATTTGCTACATTTAAGTTAAAAATTAGGCGTTCTTTGCTCAAAATGAGCCGCTAAAATCTCATTAATAACGTCCGACATCGCAATATCGTGTTCGGCGCACAGCTGCCGCAACTGACGTTTATTATTTAACGTAATTGTTGTTGTAAATGGTTTTCGCGCATCTGCCAAAGCCCGACGCCCAACCTTCGATTTTTCGACAATCGCCTGCATTACGGGCGGTAGCGGTGGTGGTTCGACCACTTTTTGCCGCTTTTGCACCACTTTTTTCTCTTTTTCAGCAGGTTTTACTACCGCAACAGCTTCGACAATGACTTCTTTAACCACTTCGATGGGTACAATAATAGGTGTAGAAACGGCCTCAATCGGCGCAGGTACTGAGGGGGGCTTCTCCTCTCCTATTGGCAATTGGCCTGTGAGTTCTGCCGTTTTTTGAATGACCTCCTCACGGCTTGGCAGTTCTGGTGGCGTCTGTTTGAGAAAGTCGAAGTTGCGCACTTTTCTTTCTTTCGACATAATTTTGACTATTTTTTTTTAAAATACATAAATTTTTACGTAAAAATTTAAGCATTTAGGTATTTAAAATAAGGTTTTAGTGGTGAGAATAGTGTAAAATACTGAGGGGTGTGTTTTAGAATCAGGATTTGCTTGATTTTTATAGAGTCGAGCATTGATAAGTTATATTAAAGTTCGGAATTATCGGTTTTATGTCGCAAATAATAAAAAGTG
>JAYSRS010000471.1:0-3754 GCA_043720935.1 Saprospiraceae bacterium | reverse complement strand
TGGTTTTCGGATTATTGTTGACAAGTATGACTAACCCCAACTTTTAAGTTGGGGATGAGCTTAACAACGACTTTCACGGCTTTAGCCACGAACTTATTGATTATCAAAGTTTAAGGTTACTGGCTAAAGCTGAATAAGTGCCTGTTCCTTGTTCCCCAACTTAAAAGTTGGGGTTAGCGGCGTAGAGACAAGGCATGCCTTGTCTCTACATCTACAAATTTTTAACGACCCACCCATTTATTTTCCGCGTGATGTGGCTAAAATTAACGCCGATACCGACAATTGTTTTGCCCGTCGTGCGGTATTTATCGCCGTAATTTTTCTTCGTAATTTGTTCGAAGGCGGCTTTACCGCTTCGGTTGTATTTGAATTCAAAAACGTAGATATGTGTATCGGTTGTCACGACGCTGTCGGCTCGCCCCAAAGACGAATAGACTTCTGAATCAATAAAAATACCTAAGTATTTGAAAACCAAATGAATCGTGCCGTGAAAGAAGCGTTCTGACAGTTGCAGTTGCTTGCGTTTGTCTGTGTTCTGTGGCTCATAAAGCGGCGCGGGTAAGTCCGTAAAGAGGGTATCAATTATCAATTTTACTTTATCCAAATCGTTGGTCTCGAAGGCTTTACTTAGATTTTCTACGGCAATTCCCGAACTGTCTTTATATGTGTTGCGCGTCAAATCGTCCAACAAAAATTGGTACATACCATCCCGTACTTCGCGGTTTGGATAGTCCAAAAGCATCCTACCATTTTTAATATCACGCTCTTTGACGGTCAAATACCCCGTTTGAAACATCAAAGGCTTGATGTCAAGGTTGTCGAGGTCGTATTTTTCAAGGGATACATCAGTCATCCATTGCTGTTCAAACTCAAAAATCTCTTTTTCTTTAATCAAATCTACCAAAAAGGACGGTGTTCCTGTTGAAAACCACGTATTTCTGAAAATTTGTTCGTTCAAAAAAGTCAATGTGCCAAAAGGATTGTACAACGTGTTAATGCCATCCCAACTAAATCCGTTGTACCAATCCTTCATCATTGCCAACGTGTCTGTGCGGTTCATGTTTTGGAAATTCATAATGGCCTCAATATGCGGGTCAAAATTGGCTTCCAACTCCGCTTGCGTGTAGCCGACGAGGGTTGAGAAGTTTTTATTGAGCGTTAAATCCGTCAAGTGATTCAAGTCTGAAAAGATGGACACTTTCGCAAACTTTGAGACGCCCGTAATGAACAACAAACGAATATGCGGCTCGGCATCCTTCAAAACCGAATAAAATGTTTTCATGATTTTTTGATTGGCTTTGGCTTGTGCCAACTCGCCTTTTTCCAAATAATCAATAATCGGCTTGTCATATTCGTCAATCAAAACCACCACTTTGCCGTGCTTTTCGTACAATGCGTTGATTATTTCATCAAATTGATGCTGGTAGCTATCCTTCGTTAAAGTAATATGATTCTTTGTAGCAATAGCCGTCAAAGCAATTTTCAAAGCCTCATCCAAACCCAATTCTCGATAAGGCATTGACGCAAACGACAGGTGAATAACAGGGTTTGTCTGCGACCAATCCCATTTATTTTCTATCCATAAATCCTTGAATAAGACGCGATTACCTTCAAAAAGTTCGCGCAAAGTGGAGACCGTCAACGACTTGCCGAAGCGACGCGGACGCGATAGGAAATAGACCCCCTCGTTTTCGGCAAGGCGGTAGATATGTTCCGTTTTGTCCACGTAAACATAGTCATTGCTACGCATTTTCAAGAACGTTTGCACGCCAAGTGGAAGTAGTTTCATCTTTTTCATAGTTCAAAGTTACGTTTTTTTCGCGTTTCTTCACTTGATACAGCTTTTTTTTTCTGATTTTACACATCGGACACCCCCTCAGTATTTTTATGTTTTGAACGCCCCGTTTTGCGTTTTGTGCAACAAATATGCGCTTGAAAAATTACTTTTGCGCCATTACAAAAGCTATTAGCTTTGGACTTGAAGCAATTTTGTTTTGGGGTATCAAATTGCGGCGTAGCTGCAAAATCTCGGTAACACAAGCAGATAAGCTCAATTTTGGTGCGGTGTAACCGCTAAGCCACTTGTTTTGCGGTTACACCGCATCTAAAAATGGTAGATAGACTTTGAATATTACCAAGATTGGGCAGCTACGCCGCCGTGAAAAAGTCAAAGCGAATACCGCTAAATAGCTTGAACTTAGTGGCTAATAGCTCACAGTTCTTAAAAGTCAAACAACGTAAAAAAAAATTATGAAAAATCCAGCCTACCGCATTCTTGGCGGACAGCATCTGTCGGGTGAAATTACCTGTTTTGGAGCTAAAAACTTTACAACGAAGGCCATGATTGCCGCTTTACTCGGCTCGTCGGCAACGACTTTAACGAATGTGCCGCCGATTGGCGACGTTGAAATTACAGCCGATATGCTCCGTTCGCTCGGCGTCACAATCACTTGGGACAAAGCCGAAAAACGGATGGTCATTGACCCCACAACCGCCTCCGATGCCCACGTCAGACAGCCGCATTCGGGCGCGAATCGGATGCCGATTTTGATGCTTGGGGCGTTGCTGCACAAGTTCGATGAAGTCAGTGTGCCGATGCTCGGCGGCTGCATCATTGGCGCACGCGGCGTTGATTTTCACTTGGACGCGATTCAAGATTTTGGGGCAAAAATCATCGGAAATACTGAGGGGTATGTCGCGCAGAAAACGCAACGCTTGAAAGGGACGCATTTCAATCTAAAGTTCCCGTCCGTCGGGGCAACCGAAACGTGTTTGTTTTTGGCCGCTTGTGCGGAAGGCACGTCGGTCATTAAAAACGTAGCGATTGAACCTGAAATCATGGAAATCGTCACGATGTTACGGGCGATGGGTGCGGTAATTTTTACCGATTCGGGCAGAGAATTTCGCATTGAAGGCGTTGAAAACTTGGCGGGTTGCACGATGAATTGCTTAGGCGACCGCATGGAAACAGCGTCGTGGGCAAGTTTGGCCGCCGCCGTTGATGGCTCAATCACGGTGCATGGCATTCGGCCCGAAACATTGGGCAATTTCCTATCAAGTTTCCGTCAAGCTGGCGGCGGTTTTGAACTCTTGGATTACGATTCTATTCGTTTTTTCCGCGCTAAAAAACCGACGGCAATTCACTTAGAAACCGACGTTTGGCCAGGCTTTTCCACCGATTGGCAACAGCCGTTTGCCGTCTTTTTGACGCAAGCCGAAGGTGTTTCCGTGATTCACGAAACCGTTTACGAAAACCGTTTTGGCTACCTCAAAGCCTTGAATAAGCTCGGTGCGTCGGTGCAACTCACCAAACATTGTTTGGGGTCAGCACCGTGCCGTTTTGAAGGAAAAGGGCATGAACATTCGGCAATTATTTCGGGGCCAACGCCTTTGACGGCGATTGAAACACCCTTGGAAATCCCCGATTTACGGGCAGGTTTGGCCTACGTTATCGCTGCCGCCGTTGCCAAAGGCACGACAATACTGAGGGGTGTCCCGATGATTGAACGCGGCTACGGCGACATCGTACCAAGGCTGCAAGCGATTGGTTTGGATATTGAGAAGATTGATTGGACGCTGGGCGGAGGGCGTTGAAAAAAGTATAAAAACCCGCGTCTAGTTTGAAATTAGACGCGGATTTTTGTCTAAGGAATGCGAAATAAATAAAAGCGTATTTTCATACACACTGTTTTTCGCTGCGCGAAAAAGGCGTGCGGGAAAAAATCTATCGGAGGCAGCTTGTTTTTTGAAAGAA
>JAYSRS010000470.1:0-3757 GCA_043720935.1 Saprospiraceae bacterium | reverse complement strand
AAAATGTAACAAATAGAGATTCCTTCTGAATGACAAATGATACCCCCTCAGTAGTACGTTTTATATATTTTCAGAAAAACCTAACGCGGGTTTCAAACCCGCGTTAGGTTGATAATCAATAACTTACGACATTTCTAAATTCTAAAAATATATAAAACGCACTACTCCGTATAAAGCCTGTTTTGATACCAAAAAAACATAAAAAAGGTATTTTTTTTATACAATGTGCAAAAATAGTATAATTTAAGTATAAAAAAAGCGTAATTTTGGTATAAAAACGACACAAACTTATTTGATTTACTACACCACGAAATCCGATTGCTTCGTGCTTCGCAATAACTTTTGAAACCCGAAATGGCTCAATCGTCTCCCAAATCTTTTCTCACCAAGCTGATAAGATAGTTGCTCATCTTATCACCACGCTTGTGTAGTTTGTCTTTCATGAGGTCATAGAGGTAGCGCGGCATCATAAAATTGACGCGCTGTGGGTCGTTTGTCTCGTCCGTTTGCGGTGTTTCGACAAGGTTTTGCTCCATTTTTCGGATAATCAAATCCTCGATATTCGTTTCCGCTTGGGCGATTTCTAGTTTTTTGCTCTTGGGCAATATGGCGTTCTTACTCATTTTTTCTTTGATTTTAATGTTGACACAATGGCTTCAATCTCATCTGTGAAGCGGTTAAATTCATCCCGTGCTTTTGGGTCACGGCCCTCAACGACGCCGATACCGTCGGTCGCCGTGTCCGCGTAGGCGGTGCGGTTGACGAGGCGCGTGTTGAGAATTTCAATGTCGTAGTGGCCAACGGCTTCCAAAATCTGTTGCCCGATTTTAGACCGTTCGTTCATGCGGTTCATCACCACGAGCGATTTGGCGCGTTCTAAGCCGTATTCGGCGCGGTTGCTATTGACTTCGTTCAAATGTTCTAAGAACGACTCAAAAGCCCTAAAATCATAGATACTCGGCGAAATTGGAATCACCACAATATCTGAAACGATCATCGTCCGCTTCGCAAGCTCCGATACATGAGGCGTGCCATCAAGAATGACGTATTCGTAAGTCTCTTTCAGTTTCTTGATTTCCGCCGTCAACTGACCGCCCATGATGCCAAAAACGGAGACGTGTGTGCGTTCTTCGCCGCGATTCGTGGCCCATTCCATCGAAGAATGTTGGTTCAAATCCGTGTCCACGATGCACACAGATTTGCCGCGCTGCACCAAAGCGGCAGCTAAGTTAGTGGCAATCGTCGTTTTTCCTACGCCGCCTTTCAGATTGGTAATGGCAATTGTCATTGTCTCTTTTTTTTAAATGATAAAATTCAAGAGGCAAAGCTAATGCGCCCGCGTTTTAAATTTTCATTTTTAGTGTGCAAATTTGGTATAAAAAAAGCCTTAAAAAGACTTCGTTTTGGTATATGTATCAAAACGAAGTCTTTTTGAGGTTAAATAAACATAATTTTGGTATCAAAAAGGTGTCAAAATGGCACTTTACCTATTAGACTTTAAGTGATTACAGGAGTTGCAACTATTAGAGAATTTCTAATAGTTCAACGATATATGAATAAAGTTAAAAGTGTTCCCCTCAGTAAAAAAGCTCTTTTGCACGTGCAAAAGAGCTTTTTACTGAGGGGGGTACTTTTTAAAAACTATTTCACAAGCACCCATTTTCGCGTATCCGACTGCTCGCCTTGCACAACCGATAGCACGTACATACTCGAAGACAAATCGGGATAAGTGAGTGTGAGCGTATTGTATTGCTTAAATAAACGTTTCAGTATTTTTCATTTTTTTGAACGTATTTATAAAATTCTAAAACGTTTATAATCAACACTTTACGCGCTATTTTAAGTTGTTTTAGTGGCCTCATGTGGTTTTAATCCCCGAAAGGCACTTATTCATCGAATTTGGTGGCGCGTAAAAAGCACTTGGGTCGAAAAATACGACACTTCGTCGGTTGTCCTGCGTGGTTGAGCGATGTTGATTTGCATCGCCGTAACCGATGCCCCTATCTTTGCATCATATTTAGCGAGGAAGAGAAATTTAAAATCAAGAATTTAAAGCGCGCACTAACGATTTTAAATTTTCAATTCCTTAATCAATTCAGTTGCTTATCCACAGATTGCACAGATTAACACGGATATAGTATTGGTATAGAATCAGTATAAAATTAGTGTTAAATAAGTATAAAATTGGTATAAAATTGCACCCATTGGTACATATATCAATAAAAACCCGTGAAGTCGGTGGATAAACAAGTCATCAATTATTGTTTAAAAATTTTAAATTTAAAAAAAATGAAAAATCGTTTTTCTTCTATCGCGGCTATCGCCTTTTCTATTTTCTCTTTCACGCTTAACGCGGAAAACGTTGAACGCAACTTTACAGTTGAAGGTACTAACATCAAAATCACGGCTATCGAAAACGCGAAAACAGTCGTTGTCACTCTGAACAACACCGCTACGGGCGAAGTGACAGTGACACTCGAAGACGCCTCTAATGCTAATTTGGCGACCGATAAAATCAAATCGAGTGCATATTTTGCCAAAAAATACAATTTGTCACAATTGGAAGCGGGCAATTACCGTCTCGTGATAACTAAAAACGCCATCACAACAATTCAACCGTTTGAATTGACCAATAAAAACGTCGTTTTGAACGAACTTGACCGCAAAGAGAAATTTTTGCCAACGGTCACTTTGAAAAATGGCAAATTGGATGTCAACGTCTTGTTGGGTAACTACGCCAACATCAACGTTAAAGTGTCGAACAACGAAGGCACACCCATTTTTTCGGACAAGAACTACGTCGTTTTCACGCTCAACAAACGCTACGATATGTCTAAGTTACCTTCTGGTACTTACATCGTAGAGGTGCTTGCGGGGGACGCAACGGAGTATTTTACGGTTAAACTTTGAGTTTTGAGTTACGGGGTGAGTTTTGAGTTTTGAGTTGTACGCAGCTTAAAACTCAAAACTCACCCCGTAACTCAAAACTCAAAACTTACCCCACATAGTATTTCATTGATAATCAAAGAGTTGGCGGGTGTAAGCCGACCATTATCAATAATTTTCTTAAATTGACAACACCTTCTCGATTGATTTGGAGCAAGGCTATGGTTGCCCGTCCTGTTGGCGTTTTACCAATCATTCTTAGCGCATCTTTGCTCCACTGAAAATGCTCTATCCACTCATCTTCTCGTGGATTATACAAATGACAACTGTCTTGCGTAAGCGGGTCAATAGCGTGGGTTTTACCGTGTTTATGACCGTTACATCGCCCACAAGTCCGCGCAAGATTGGCTAAATCAGATGTTCCGCCTTTACAAACGGGTATAACATGGTCAAAATTGAAGTAATCTAAGGAATATAAGGGCATAAACAATACTCGCAAAGCCCTTTTGAACGGGCAATGACGGCACGTTGAATGGCGATTGGGATGTACGTTTCAGCCATGAGCCATTGAATTTAAGCCCAATGTGTTCATTAATTGAGGCAATGAAACAGCGCGTAATTGAGCGAGTTCAATGAGACATTTTACCCGCTGGTTGCGTTGTTTTTCTTGGAGCGTCGCTAAACGCATAAATTCGGCGTGTTCGGCATTAGATATGGTATCAGATTTTAATTTATAAACCAATGAAAGATAGCGTTCTTTCTTTTTAGGGTCTAAAACGGTTTGGTTGATTTTATCCAATAAAAGCCGTTCGCGCCCGTCTTTATCTTGTTTTTTTTTACGCCGAATCAAAGCACTCACTTCTTGCAGAAA
>JAYSRS010000469.1:0-10902 GCA_043720935.1 Saprospiraceae bacterium | reverse complement strand
TCTTTCAAAAAACAAGCTGCCTCCGATAGATTTTCTCCACGCACGCCTTTTTCGCGTAGCGAAAAACAGTGCGTATTTTAAATTTGTACAGTAATATTGTAAAAGCCTATAAAAAATCCGCGTAAATCAGTCGAATCAGCCCAATCAGTGGGCCATAATGTGTCGAAAAGTCAAATTAATGCGTGGTTTCGTCCGTTTTGGCTCTTTTGGGACGGCATGAAGCCAATGATGTTGCATCGCACCTGCCATAACGAGCAATGAACCGTGGGTCAATTCCAATTCATATTTGACCGTTTTGTCGTCGCGGCGACGAAATTGAAAACGGCGCGTTTCGCCAAAATTGATAGACGCGATAGTGGGATTTTTACCCAATTCTTTTTCATTATCGGCATGAAAACCCATCGAATCTTGGCCGTTTCGGTAGTAATTGCAGAGAACAGAATTCAGATAAATATCGAATTTTAAGTGTTCAACAATGGCGTTTTCAGCGTCTGTTTTTATTTGTAATAAACCCGACTGCCACGGCAAAGGCTCTTGTTTTTTACCCGAATACGTATAGGTTTTACCCGCATCACCATACCAAGCGGACAACCGAGGCTCTAACACTTTTTTACCAAATAGCGTGATTTCGCCTTGTTCCCAAGCCAATTCGCTCGTTAATTCGCTCAAAAAGGCGTTAGATACTGAGGGGGGGTAAAAATTTTCGATAAACAGTAGTTCAGCATCGGGTAATGTAATGAGGCGTTTGTTATTGAACATTTTTTTTGACGTATGAAGTATGAATAGTAATTTCTATTTTAGCTTTTTGAATTGCGGCGTAGCTGCAAAACCTTGGTAACATAAAGCGTATAAGCCCATTTTCTGTCGGTGTAACCGAAAAACGGACTGTTTCGCGGTTACACCGCGTAAAAAGTGGCTGAAAGGTTTAAATATTACCGAGATTTGGCAGCTACGCCGCCGTAAAAATGCCAAAGTGCAAATAGTAAAACGTTCGGCAAACTTTAAAAGTTTACCGAACGTGCGTGCAGCCCAAATTTTTAATTCTAAATTTTAAATTTTTAATTATCCGAAGTGGAATATAAAGACATCATAAAATCCATTAAAAAACGGGAGTTGAAACCCGTTTATTTCCTGCACGGCGACGAGCCTTACTTCATTGACGCCATCACGGAAATCATTGAAGACGGCATTTTGAGCGAAGCCGAAAAGTCGTTTAATTTGACGATTTTATACGGCAAAGACATCAAAGATATTATGGCCATTGTTGACAATGCGATGCGTTATCCAATGATGGCCGAACGGCAAGTTGTGATTATCAAAGAGATGCAAGACATTGATTTTTTGAAGCGCGGCAAAGAAAATGAGGCATTGAAGCGGCTGCAAAATTACGTCGAACACCCCCTCAGTAGTACGGTGCTTTTGATGGCCCACAAGCATAAAAAATTGGATATGCGGACGGGCTTAGGCAAGGCTTTGGTCAAACACGCTGTCGTCTTTGAATCGAAGGCTTTGTACGACAATCAAGTGCCTGATTTTATACGTAATTGGTTGAAAGAGAATAAGTTAATGATTGAACAACCCGCTTTGGATTTGATGGTCGAATACCTCGGAACGGACTTAGGGAAGGTGATTAACGAGTTGGAGAAGCTAAAACTCAATATTACTGAGGGGGCCTCGGTGACGGCTGAATTAGTCGAAAAATACATCGGCATTAGCCGTGAATACAATGTGTTTGAGTTGCAAAAAGCCTTGGCGAGCAAAGACATTTTGAAAGCAAACCGCATCGTCAAATATTTTTCAGAAAACCCGAAAGACGCGCCTTTCGTCATGGTAATTTCTAGTTTGTACAGCTATTTTTCCAAGGTTTTTATGTTTCATTTTGTCAAAAATCAATCACCCGCCGAACAAGTTAAAGCCTTGGCGTTGCGCTCCGAATGGTTTTTGAAAGAATATAATATGGCGGTTAAAAATTTTCCACGGCCTAAAATTGAATCCATTATCGGCCTCTTGCGCGAGTTTGATTTGAAAGCCAAAGGTGTCAATTCAGACGGCGTTCCCGAAGGACAATTGTTGAAGGAATTGGTGTATAAAATTTTGCATTGATTTTTTCCACGGATTCCACAGATTAACACGGATTTATTTCCTTGCAATATATCTTAAAATCGGTAAAAATCTGTGGAATCCGTGGATGGGCATTACTTAAAAACGCGGCGGTAAATGTCTTTCATTTTTAATGTACAATCAATTGATTGTAAATAAATTGTCGCCTCTAAACCTTCAAAACGAACGCTTTTCCAAATGTTTTCTGACATATTTTCTAAGAAAAAAACCTCCACCAAAGGCTGATTTTGAGACACCAAAACGTATTCCCGAAAAGACGGCAACATTTTGTAATACTCAAATTTATCCCCTCGGTCATAAGCCTCCGTTGAATCGGATAAGACCTCAACAATTAGAAGTGGATTTAGGATAGTTACCTTGTTTTTCATCAGCGGCATACCTTCTACAAAGCTCAAATCAGGATAAACTGATTTGAGCTTTGACGGCATAAATACTTTCATATCACTGTTATAAATATGAAAATTATCGTCGCTGCGATGAAAAAAAGCAATATTGAGCATGGTGCCAAAATTGTTGCTAATTTCACTGTGAGGGGGTGTTCCGCCAGCCATAGTTATTCGTTTACCGTTGTGAAATTCATGTTTTTCCTCCGACAATTCTTCTGCTGCGATGTAGTCATCGAAGCTCCAAATCTTGTTTGCACCGTATTTCACCGCCGTTTCTTCGGCGACGGAATGTGGTTCTGCATGCGTGTATTCTACCATTTGCTTCAAATTTTTAACAAAAATACAGTTTTATCCGAAAATACCAAAAAATACTGAGGGGTATAAAAAAAACGTCGGCGCGGTTTTCAAACCTCGCCGACGTTGTAAATCGTAAAATATTAGCCTAAATATTTAAAATTCTAACCGCACATTTGCTCGAATGCCCCAATTTTGAACTTTGTAATCCAAATAACTCAACCGTCTGATGTAGTCAATCCGAAGGACTTTAAAAATATTGCTGACGCCAATACTTGCCTCAAAATAGGGTTGCTTTTCAAGCGATTGCGTCAATGTTTGGCCACGTTCATCTGTTGGAAAACGTAGTAAACCGTTGTTTCTCGAAGGCCGATTTTGTTGACTAATTGAGCCGTATAATGTCTTGAAAGTCATGACTTCGCGCAAGTCCAATTTTTTCAAAAGCGGTACACGATTGAAGAAAAAGCCGCCAAAATTGTGAAAAACGGTTGCTGAAACGTACCTATCGCTCATAAATTCAAAGAAATTCATCAAATTATACGATTCCAAAAGGTAGGCATACGTTTGGTTCGCCCGATGTGCTGCGAGCAGTGGGAACGGAATTTTGCCCCATGTTTGGCCAAGTTCCACAACGCCGATACCGCGACCGATAGGCGACAAATAAAATGTTTTTTCCGCTTTAAGTCGTAAGGTGTGGTAGTCGTATTCGCCGCCCAAAAAGTCTTTCACACCTACATTATACATGAGGTTGAAAATCGGAAATTTGTTGCGGATACGTTTTTGTTTGCCGCTTGCCTTCGTAAAAACCTGCTCGTTGGGTGCGTAGCGAACGCCGATGCCAAATTCGGTCGCCGTAATGGCGCGTCTTTGGCGAACTTCCCCGGTGGCATCCGAATAATCGAAACGTAAAACGCCATGTGGCGCAATATTCATCTGTTTGGCCGTAAAAGTGTAGGTCAATCCCCCATCATTTTTATGGATATATTCGATGCCATAGTTTTTATTCAAAAACATTTTATTCATAATGCCGCGCCGAAGCGATAGCAATAGGGCATCTTCAATCAAAAACTGTTGGTCATGCCCTGGAATCCGTGCGTCGTATTGATACCAAGCGCGCAGTTGATTGAGCGGCAGTTTCACCAAGCCTTCTTTGTCAAACACATAGCGCAAATTGACGTTGTATTTCCACAATTTATCCAGATTTCCGTAGGCCAAGTAGCCGTCTAGCAGCCAGTTTTTGCTCAAACTTTCGGTTGTTTTCCCACCGACACGGGTGCGCCAACCTTCGACGGGGTTGTAACTTACGAGTGCACCAATTGGCCCTATCTCTGCAATACCTAAATTGACATGACCCGATGTGGCAACGCGTACAACGTCCATAAATCGGCGAAAAGGCTTAAAATTGTTCAAACTATCCACCGTTTTTATGATACCAATTTCTTTTTTCGATAAAGTATCCAACCGATTTTCTGCCCAATAATTCTCCGTTTGTTTGTTGTAGTTATCAGTCCGAATCGTCTTCGGAATCGGCTTAAAAAGACTATCGGGCAAGGGTTTATTGAGCGTATATTTTTCGTACAAAGTTGTTTTTCTACCCAAAACAGACTTGGAACTGTCTTTTTTTTCGAGGCCAAAATCCATGAAAATTTCGTCTTTGACGAGCATCAAACCGCGTTTTCGGATGATCGAAATCGTGTCATACTGAGGGGGTGTTGTGCCGTCGAGGTCAGGCGATTCTGTCCAGTCAAACTCCTGCGAAATTTGTAATTCGTTTACCCAGTTCAAATTAATATCAGATGGAATACCAACTTCTACTTTTCGGACGGCATAACTCGAATCAAGGGCAATCCAGATGTTGCCTATAAACGCTTTATCCCCTTTGTTGCGCGGCGCAAAATAGAGGTGAATACAAGGCGTTTTCCTCAAAACAACGGTATCAACAATGTAAAAACGATAAATATTGGGTGCAATCGGCGCAATCGGGCTGACAAACTGAACGGTCAAAAGGTTTATCGCATTTTCATAAATGTCTATATCTTGATACAAATTTTCCAACTGATACGACAAACCTTCGTTGTTCATGTAGCCATCAAGCGTCGTGTTGCGTTCGCCACGAATGTACTCTTTTTGCGATTTTGGCGTCCGCCGATAGTAGTTGTCCGATACAATTTCACGTAGGAAAAACGGTAGATTGACCTTGCCACTTGCGCGGTTTGTGTCCATATTGTCGCGTAGAAAAGGCAGCTTACGCATGACGAAATTCTTATTAAACTTCTCGTCAATATTGTTCAGCGAAAACTGAACTTTCTCGTATTTTCTATAACTAAAATAATCAAAGCCTTCTTTGCGATTCGCTTTTTTATGCTCAATCACATTATTAATGAGTTCGACAGCAGGGTTGCCTTTGTTGCGGTACTTTTTGACGCGCACCACCACCTCCGTCAAGTCATTCGACCCTTCAACGAGCGCAATATTAATGACATTTACTTGGTATTGCTGAATTGTAAGGGTTTGCGTTTTGTAACCCACGGAAGTAGCCTTCACCTTGCCCACAACTTGGTCGGTTTCAAAGAAATAATACCCATCGATGTCGGCAGTCGCCCCGATGTTCGTCCCTTCAAACTGAACATTGGCGTAAGAAACGGGGTCTTTCGTTTTTGCATCTGTCACTTGTCCGCGAACGGCTGTTTTTTGGGCAAAAATGGGTGTTGACAGAAGTATTAAAAAGTAAAAAATTAATGAAGGTCTCAATGTAAATAACTGCATGTTTGAATAATATAGCTGAATATGTTAGTAGTAGTAATACTTGATTTCTAAATAATGCTGCAATAAACGGCGTTTTTAGCTACTGGGCATCTTTTTTTGTCAAAAATAGACCAAAATGGGTACAAAAACGCGGAAAAAGGCTAAAAAAGGGTCATTTAGCATGATATATCTACAAATTATCTTATTATTATTAAATAAATTCATTTAAAAAAACAAGAAATAATCCAATTTTTTAAAGTCTATTTTAAACTATTTTAACGTTTTGAAGTCGCGCCATGCGAAACCACCAAAACGGCCAAAACGCTGCTTTAAAATATAGAATTTTAGGCGGCGTCTCTTAGGACACTTTCACCCACATTAGCCCCTACCTCAAAATGTGATGCAAAGGTAACAACAATCAATTTTCAATCAATCAATCAATCAATCAATCAATCAATAAAGGACGAAACGGGTAAATTCGATGATTAAACGGTTTTTTAGGCGCGTATTAGAACCTTTCTCAAACGACAGAAATAAAAGTAATTTTTGATTTCACTCAACTTCGTTCCTTCACTATTTGATATGTATCATTTAATACTATTGCACATTTTGCACGATATGGGCCACAGACTGGACTGATACGACAGATTTTACACTGATTTTTTTAGGCGTACACGAAAAAATCAGTGTAAATCAGCTTAATCAGTCCAATGTATTGGGCATAAAAAAACGCCTTGCAACGTGATGTTGCAAGGCGTTTTTTAAGAAAGAAGAAATTAATGCGCCGCTTTATACGCCTTCACCGCTTCCGTCAATTTCGGCACAATCTCAAACAAATCGCCCACGACGCCATAGTCTGCCGCCTTGAAAAACGGTGCTTCGGGGTCTTTGTTAATCACCACAATCACGCGGCTATTGTTGACCCCTGCGAGGTGCTGAATCGCGCCCGAAATGCCAATCGCAATGTACAAATTCGGTCGAATCGCTACACCTGTTTGTCCGACGTGTTCGTGATGCGGTCGCCAATCGGCATCCGCTACGGGACGAGAACAGGCGGTTGTTGCACCCAAAGTTGTCGCCAAATCTTCTACTATGCCCCAATTTGACGGGTCTTTCATGCCACGACCTGCCGAAACGACCAATTCTGCTTCGGGCAATGGCACAATACCTTCGGCTGTTTTGACCGATTTGACCGTCACGCGGCTTGCGGGAACGGAAATACTGAGGGGGCTAACCGCAACGTCACCGCCGACGATTTCAGGCGCAAGCGCGTTGCCCATCAATGAAATAACTTTAATATCTGACGTTACTGTAAACTCCGCAATCGCTTTGCCAGAGAAAACACCTTTACGGACTTTAAATGCCCCGTCGTTTGTCGGCAATTTATTCGCACCCGACACCAAACCAGCGTTCAATTTAACTGCAACCCGACCCGCCAAGGCTTTGCCCGTTGACGTATTAGACATAATGACCACCGTCGCGCCCGTTTGTTTCGCCGTTTCGGCAATAACCGATGCGTAAACCTGCGAATCGAAGGCCGAAATATCTGCAACGTTATGCACCGCCGTTGCGCCATATTGACCCAATTGTTCCGCGTTGTTGACTGCGCCCAAAGTCAAAGCGTGGCACGTTGTACCGAGCATATCAGCCACTTTTTTGCCGTAAGTTACGGCTTCCAAAGCACCTTTTTTAAAATTCCCTTTGTTGCTTTCTGCAAAAATAAGAACAGACATTTTATAATGATTTTAATTGTTTTTAAAATTATGGTGTGTTCAACGTCGGCGAGGTTTGAAAACTCCACGACATTATTATTCTTATAAACATTCGCAGTTATTGATTAATTATCGCATTGCGGCGTAGCTGCAAAATCTCGGTAATGTAACTGACGAACAGAAGATTTTAAATGCGGTGTAACCGCAAAACAAGTAGTTTCGCGGTTACACCGCGTAAAAAATAGTGGTTGGACTTAATATTACCGATATTTTGCAGCTACGCCGCAATGCGATAATTAACCGATTAATCCGATATATTTAAAAAATAAAATGTGTTAAAGAAAATTATTTATTTGAAATACACCATCAAATAAACGGGAAAATGGTCTGAAAAACCACCGCGATAAACGGGACCCGTGAATGTGCGATTGGGCAATTTTCGGCCATTTCTATCTTTGTACGTTAGGAAATCGGCGTTAAAAACCGTCTCCGCGTCGGTTGTCACAAGTTTCGACCGACCATCTAAGAAAGAGCCGCTTACCATCATTTGGTCAATCACTTCCCATTCATTTCTGTAGAAATATGAGCCATTGCCGCTTCGTTTCACACCCGCCGCAAGGTTGTACACAGCATTTTTATTAATAATCGGCTTAGGCGTCGTGTCTCTGTTCCAATAAACGGCCTTCAACCCTTCCAAAATGCTTTTATCATTCGGGTCGTCATTCAAATCGCCCATGACAATCACCCGTGCATTGCCGTCCGTTTTAAACAATGAATCAACAGCACGCCTTAAAACTTGTCCCGTAAAAATTCGTTTTGGCTCACTTTCCTTCGCCCCACCACTTCTCGACGGCCAATGATTGACAAAAACCGTCACGGCAACACCCCTCAGTACACCGCTTACTTCAAGAATATCTCGTGTTCGGTCAGCCTTATCCGTTGGAAATTCGATGCGGTGCGGCTTCGCATTTTTGACCGTAAAGTCCGCTTTTTTGTAAATCAAGGCGCAATCAATGCCGCGTTCGTCGGGGCTTTCAAAATGGGTAATGCCGTAATTTTGCGCTTTCAACGCCGTTTTTGTTGTCAAATCGTTCAAAACGCGCCGATTTTCGACTTCCACCAAGCCCATAACCGACGGAAAACCCATTTCTTCAATCACTTTGGCCGTGTTTTTCAACTTCGCCTCGTAGCGTTGTTGATTCCATTTCAGATTAGAATTCGGCATATATTCAGAATCAATCGTCATCGGTTCGTCAATCGTATCAAACAAATTTTCGACGTTGTAAAACGCAATCCGCGCCGAATCTTTGGCATTTGCCCAAATCGGTTTGGTGGAAACACCGCGTTCTTCGGTCGTTTCTACGGGTTGTGTTGTGGGTTGCGTTGCCACCGTTTTGGGTTTACTGCAACTGTTTAAGGCCATAAAAGCCACGGCAAATAGTAAGCAAAAGCCGTTTACACTTATTTTTTTCATCTTTTTAGACAATTTGTAATGACTTAGTTTTATCCACAGATTTCACAGATTTTCACTGATTACTGGTAACTTCGGAAATCTCAATTTACCTCTACTTTTTGTCGAATAACCTTGTCATTGCGAGGAGGCACGACGAAGCAATCTGTTCTTTTTTAGCAGAATACCCTTCTAAAACAAGGAAATACTGCTAATTTCCAAGCAAAAGTCTGCTGATTGCTTCATGTCTCGCAATGACATTTAGAGATTGCTTCGTCGTGCCTCCTCGCAATGACAACTCGTTTTGCAGAGATTTAGAAGAAAATAGATTTTCAAAGTTACCAGTGATTATAGCTTTAAACTAATTATTTACAAGACATTTTAGATAAAACGCCTTTAAAAATCCGTGTTAATCCGTGTAATCCATGGATAAACTTTAATAATTTTTATTTCGAGCAAATGTAAAACCTTCCATTCCAAACGTCACAGTTTTTTGCAAGTCGTTACGCTGTAAACCTAAATTTAAGATTTGATTTGCAATATTGACCCCTCAGTAAATGGCACTAATTTGGTAGCGCAATACACACCCGAAACGGGTTTTGTCGGTGACGTTAACGCAAAGGTGGAAGTGATGGACAAATTTGGCAACACAGACGTTGTGGCCTTAAAAATTTCAGTAAAAACGGACGCTTGACTGTTTCTAATGATTTTTTGCCGAACAATAACGGGGTAAATGACGTATTTATCGTCGAAGGTTTGGAAAAGCAAAAATAGCTGCTTTTTCGGGCTTCGATGCCCGTAATCACGAGGTTTTTCAAGCTAAAGATTATAAAAATGATTGGGCGGGTACGAAAGATGGCCGCATTTTGCCCGAAGGAACGTATTTTTATACGCTCAAAGACGGCTTAAGACAAAGTTACACAGGCTACATTCAGTTGAGCCATTAATATTTTAGTTTTTTTTCACATTTTGAGGTTCCCATGCAGCAGTAAATCACAACTACTTTTAAAAAAACGCTGGGTTCGATGTTACATCGGACTCAGCGTTTTGCATTTTGTGCATCTTTTGCACGACATAGACCACTGATTGGATGGATTCGACTGATTTTAATGATTTACGCTGATTTTTCCCTAGAAAAATCGTTGTTATCATAAAAAACAGCGGAATTATCGGCTTTATGGTACGGCGCACGTTCGGGGAACTTTTAAAGTTCCCCGAACGTTGAATGAGTTACAAATTATTAATTAGTCAAAAATGCTTTTGTACCATAAAGCCGATAATTCCGAATAGTTATTCGTTATTGGTTACGCAAATAATTAAAATTCGTCTCTTTTTAAAACGGATTAATCTGTTAATTATCGTACTGCGGCGTAGCTGCAAAATCTCGGTAATATAACGCACGAATACACGATTTTAAATGCGGTGTAACCGCAAAACCGCTTGTTTTGCGGTTACACCGCGTAAAAAAATAGTGGTTTATTCAATATTACCGACATTTTGCAGCTACGCCACAGTACGATAATTAACAGATTAATCCGTTTTAAATAACATAAATGCGTTTATTTAGACATCACTGTTTAAAAAGCTCAACAATATTTTATATTTTTTCTAATTTTAAAAACAATTTTTTATTCTGAATTTACTGAAAAGCTAGTTAGTCATAAGAATAAAATTCTGAAAAAATACTTATACATTTTAAAGCACTTTTCACTAGGTGTGATTTCAATTTAATGTATAATTTATTTCACCGCTGAACTATGATAATTAACGGCGTCATTGCGAGGCACGAAGCAATCTTTTTTATTTAGCAGTCTGCGAAACTTAAAAGATTGCTTCGTGCCTCGCAATGACGACCCGCTTTAGTTGATATTATTTGTAAAACAAGACTACATTAAATTGAAATTATACCCCTTTTCACTTATAGTTTATCACTTACCACTTTTCACTATTTTCATTTGTTGCCAATTACCATTAATTAAAACGCGTAAAACGTAAATACCATTAGGTAATTTATCTAAATCATTTATTGTGTTATTACTAATTGTAATTAACTCATTTTGACCTTTACTGTTAATTAAACACACCTTTTCAATCGGTACATTTGGTAAATAAATAACGTTAGTGAACGGATTTGGAAAAGCATTTAAAACACTATTTGACGGTACTGATTCAATAGAAATAACGGGCGATTTTT
>JAYSRS010000468.1:0-3775 GCA_043720935.1 Saprospiraceae bacterium | reverse complement strand
TAATTTGTAACTCATTGATTATCGTCGCGTTTCAACGTTCGGGGAACTTTTAAAGTTCCCCGAACGTGCGCTGTACCATAAAGCCGATAATTCCGTTTCAAAATTTCAGATTTCAAGAACGCTCGACTAAAATCTGAAATTTGATTTTTGATTTTTTTTAGAATGGAATGTCTCCACCTCCTTCTTCCGCATTCATTTTTGAAGGCCGCGTTATCACATTCGCTTGCGGACTATTGAAATCCAAGGCCGCGTCGTTGAAGTGGAAATCCTCAGGGTCTGTGAATTTTGAAAACTCGCCCAAAAACCGCAATCTTACTTCGCCGAGTGCGCCGTTACGATGTTTTGAGACGATGATATCGGCCATACCTTTAGTAGAATTGCCGTTTTCATCTTCCAAAATTTGATAATATTCTGGGCGATAAATGAACGATACGATGTCCGCATCTTGCTCGATCGCGCCTGACTCGCGTAAGTCGGAAAGCTGTGGTTTTTTAGAACCTCCCCGCGTTTCCACCGCACGACTCAACTGCGACAGTGCGATAACAGGAATGTTCAATTCCTTCGCCAAGCCCTTCAAAGCACGTGAAATTGACGAGATTTCTTGTTCACGGTTGCCGCCTTTGCTGCTGTCTCCGCCGCCCGTCATCAACTGCAAATAGTCAATAATAATCAACTGAATGTCGTGTTGTGCCTTCAAACGGCGGCATTTTGCGCGCAATTCAAAGACATTTATGCCTGGCGTGTCGTCAATAAAAATGGGTGCTTTCGATATTTTTTCAATCGCCGAATGGAGTTGTTGCCATTCGTGCGGTTCAAGTTGTCCTGTTCTCAATTTTGCACCTGGCACTTCTGATTCCATCGAAACAAGCCGTTGCACCAACTGCAAATTCGACATTTCCAAGGAGAAAAACGCGACGCCTTTGTTAAATTCCATCGCAGCGTTACGAGCGAGCGATAACGTAAATGCGGTTTTTCCCATGGATGGCCGAGCAGCCACAATGACCAAGTCACTTGGTTGCCAGCCTGAAGTCAAGCGGTCGAGATTTGTAAAGCCCGTTGGGACGCCCGTCAAGCCGTCTTTTTTTTGCGACAGCAACTCAATTTGCTTCAACAATTTCCCTGCGAGGGTGTTCATGCCTTCAAACGAGCGACTCAAATTGGTTTCTGTGATGGCAAACAAATTTTGTTCGGCTTTGTCTAAAAGGTCAAAAACGTCCGTCGTGTCTTCGTAAGCGTCACGTATGATGAGTGTTGATACTTTGATGAGTTCGCGCTGAATGTGCTTTTGAGCGATAATCCGCGCATGGTACTCAATATTAGCTGCCGAACCGACGCGGTTTGTCAATTCTACCAAATAATAAGCTCCGCCTATGGAATCGAGCAAGCCCAAATGCCGTAATTCTTCCGTGACCGTTAAAAGGTCAATCGGTTTTGAACTGCGAAAAAGTTCAAGAATCGCTTTGTAGATGGATTGATGCGCTTCTAAATAGAATGATTCGGAGCGTAAAATATCCAAAACGGACGGCAAAGCGTCTTTGTCGAGCATCAATGCCCCCAAAACGGCTTCTTCCAAGGACAAGGCTTGCGGTTGTACCTTGCCGAAGACGAACGAACTGAGGTCAGCCGTGCGGTTGCGGTCGTTGTTGCCTTTCCCGTTGTTCGAGTTGGCATTGCCTTTATATTGTCCTTTACCTTGAGTATTATCTTCCATTTTTTTTACAAGTGATTGTTCGGAACGCGTATTGTTTACCCATTCTAAGTTGTTTTATCGCTCAAAATTACTCAAAATTGTTTTAATCACCAAACTATTGATTAAATATTTTGTTTGAACAAAGTTAAAAAGTTTTCTGTATTCCGTGTTAAAAAGTTTTCCCGTCCGAGTGTGAACAAGCAAATAGGCGTGTTGAAGGATTGTGGATAAGTCGTTAACGTTTTGTGGAGAAACAAATGTCCCTTTTTTTTAGGCTTGACAGTCAAGTTTTTATACAATTTATCGGCCAAATACTGAGGGGGGATAAATAAATTATCGGGGGACAAATTTAGGCAAATTTGGGCTTAGAGTGGTAAGAATGTGGATAAATAAATCGTGTATTGGGTATTGGCCTCTCTTTATCCGTTATTAGTCAGCGTGTCAATAACGGATAACTATTAACCAATAACCAATAACGAGTGGCCAATAACCAAATTTTGTTTTACTTTGCCCTCAGGGTTGCTCATTATTTTTATGTTTGTTCAACTCATCACTTATAACTTATCACTTATCACTTAAAAATGTATATTTTACTAATTTCCATCGTTTGGGGCATTTTTGCGGCTATGCTATTTTTGAACATATATATACGTGTCAAAGCGTTCAAATATTACCGAAAACTCGTTGAGGCGCGGGTCGAATTTGGGGCGGCACATCTTTTTAACCAAGAAAAAATGGAGAAGGAAATTTATCCAAAATATCCGAACAGTCGTGCGGATATTGACGCCTTCGTGCATCACATCCGTAAAAGTATGCGAATGGCAACGGTTTTGATTGCGCTGATTACCCTCTTTGGGGCGATTTTGATGTATTATCGGCATGAATCGTAGGAAAAAAGACCACTCTGTATTTTGTTGATTTTTTCTTAAAAAACGAAAGGATTTAGAGGCAATTGCCTCTAAATCCTTTCGTTTTTTAAGAAAATCATGTAGTATCTCAATCAAAAAAATAGGTTGAAAACGGTTTTAACTTTTAGAAAGGGGTAAATTATTGAACAGGGCTATTTGAAACTGATTCCTGTTTGTGTTTTGAAGGGTTTGAGCCATAAAACCCGCTTCAACTCTGAAATTTTTGTCAATGACGTAGCCCAAAGCCCCATAAAGTCGGTTTCTATCGAAATAAGTGCCTTGTTTGTTAACAAATATTTCATTGTAAGCGGACGCGTAAAACGTTTTATTAGTCATTATTTTATGATTTATTGGCACGTTGAACGATAGAAAATAGCGAAAACGCATCTGAAAATCGTCGGGCAAAAACCGTTCTTCGAGCCTGTATCGGTGCTGAACGAAGACCCGACCGAAGCTCTGCCGCGTGATAAATTGTTGATAAATCCGATGCTCGTCTGTTCCCACTTTTTGGTCAGAATTGGGGAAATATCGCTGCGAATTGATGAAGCCGTAACCCAATAAAATGTTATTATTGTTCTCCGTTAAGTTGTAGCCAATGCCTGTTCTTAGCAATAATTGTTGCAAATCGCCGATAAAATTGAAGTTTCGATACTGCACTTCGTTGTGCCAATTCCATCGAGCATTGATTTTTTGATTGCCAAAATAAATGAACCAATTGCCAACGTCGGTCTTTTGAGCATAAGCCGTAAAGGGTAAAAAAAATAGAATTACAAGCAGTTTTTTTAACATGAAAAATTGATTTACAATATTTAATAAAAAAGTTAAATGTATTATATGATGTAAAAGTAATTTTTTAATTGTGCATTTTTGTCATTCAGAAGGAATCTCTTTTCTGTGCGTTTTCTTCAAAATTGGGCTGACAAAACAAATAGAGATTCCTTCTGAATGACAAAAATACGCCGCCATTAGAATTGTCAAAGAGCCAAATTGTCAAAGAGATATAAAACCGATAATTCTGAAAAAAATAAAGGGTTTAGAGACACTAGCCTCTAAACCCTTTATTTTTTAACCTAAAATCAATATTACTGTACAAATTACATTCTACACGGTTTACGGGCTGTTTCTCGCTACGCTCGAAAGACGCCCTTTAAAAGATTTTTAAGGAGGCAGCTTGTTT
>JAYSRS010000467.1:0-10978 GCA_043720935.1 Saprospiraceae bacterium | reverse complement strand
TTCGGGCAATATTACCGAGATTTTGCAGCTACGCCGCAATCAGACCACCGAATATAACGAATCGACGCTCGAGTCTATAGGGACGATACGTAATATCAGTAAAATACTGAGGGGCCTAATCTTGGGGCAAAAGTAAAGATAAAGGCTTACGTAGGGTATGAAAAACAGACAATTACATAAAATCACGGCTCATTATTCATTATATACTGAAGTGAAAGTGGTTTTCGGATTATTGTTAACAAGTATGACTAACCCCAACTTTTAAGTTGGGGTTAAAATTAACAACAACTTTCACGGCTTTAGCCACCAACGCATTGATTACCAAAGTCTAAGGTTACTGGCTAAAGCCGAATAAGTGCCTGTTTTCTTGTTCCCCAACTTAAAAATTGGGGTTAGTCATACAAGTAAAAGGGTTCATTTTAAAATCCGAAAACCACTTTCACTTTAGTATATATTCACCAATCGCGTATTTTTAAGCGATATTTTATTCGTCAACACCTAATATTTTTTCTCCAATGAAATTCAACATTGACGCATTCCCTGTGCTTGCACTCCTCAAATCCCTTTTTACAGACACTAACCGAGAACGCGTGGGCCATCAAATGAACGAAATTCGGCGTTTTTTTCTTTATCAAGCTGAACATTGGTACGTGCTTTTGAGCCTCGGCTTAATGAGTATGCCGCTCATCGTGATGTCCGCAGGGACTGATATTGCTTACGGTTTGTTCGACAATCAGCAATACCGTTTTGGCTCGTCGTTCGTTTTTATTATCGAATTTTGTTGGGTTTTGATGCTTTTTGCTTTGATTTGTTGGCGTTTGCCGTTGCATTATGTGCATGAAAAGTACATCAGCGACCAAACAGACGGCTCAACAGCCCCAATTACTGAGGGGGTCAATTTCCGCGAACCGATGCGTCAAAAAACGTATCGGTTCAACGGTTTTATGGCTTTTGCCTTGATAATTCTGTGGATTTTGAGCTTCGCCAAAGTTGACATTACCCTTTGGGATATGTTGGGCATGGGGCTTTACGTCGGCAGTTTGTGGGTTTTAAGCAATGCGTTTGCCAAGCACCTCAACGAGCAACGCCTAAAATGGCAAAGCATTACGCCGACCGCCGACACCCCATTTTTTAAGCGTTTGCGCTATCAAAAACCTTTGCTTGCCGCCTTTTTGCCGTGCATTGCAACGGGTTTGGTACTTTTAGCGGTGTCCGTCGGATTGAGTTATCAAAGCGACGGCAACGGCAATTACTTTGTTTTGGCAGGGAGTTTGGGCTTTACTGCCGTTCTTTTCTACGTTTTTGCCGACTATATTGACCGCATCGCCTACGAAAAACGCACAGTCCTACACCTCACCGTTTCCCTCCGCAACAACGGCGGGGTTTTGGAACGGCTTTTAAAAAACACCTTAAAAGCCTTGGTAAAACCTTTTTCATGGTTCATTTACCTGTTCATTACGCACGACACGCGAGACGATTTGGCCATAAACTCGTGGAAAAAACCGTTTCTATACATTCACGTTTTTTGCTTCGTTCATGTGTTTGCAGCCACGCTTTTCTTTTGTTTAGTGCCAAATATGGCCGCTATTCATCCCGTTTTCTGCATATTATACGGTGTGAGTTTTGTCGTTTTTGTCCTTGATTGGGTCAATTATATTTTCTACCGCAAGTATTACGTCTTCGCAAAATGGACGCTTTTAGGCTTCGCTTTACTGCTCCTAACGATGCTCGTTTGCGCCGTTTGGGCGATAATGGAAAGACAAGACACGTTCAGAATCAACACTGCCGTCAACCTCATGCTCTTGTTTATCAGCATAAAATGGTTGCGCTATTCTAATGTTGACCCTAAAAAAATGTCGAACAATAGAAGCATTCCGCTCGACCGAACGATGTTGCAACAGGCCGTTATGTCGCAATCTATGTCGAATAACAAAGGCTTTTTGAGCGATGATACCACCAGAACCACGCTTTTCAAAGGCATATCGAACCCGATTGCACGGTGGTTGGGTGCGCCTGCACGGCTTTTGGAAGAACGAGAATTGGCCGTTTTCGGCATTGCCGTTGTCTTTCTAATCGGCATTAATTTGGCGATGCCAAACGCCGCAACGCACAACATGGCCTTTCTGAACAGCCGCCACGAAACGCCGCAAATGCCGCAATTGGCATCGCCCAAAGACTACATCACGGGTTGGCTCGACAGCCGTCAACAAGCACTCGGTAAAGATTCTTTTGATGTGTATGTCGTTGCAGGACAAGGCGGTGGCTCGCGTGGGGCGTATTGGTTTTCCAAAATAATGACCGAAATGGACGCTGTTACTGAGGGGGCCTTCCGTCGGCAATGTTTGGCGATGAGTACCGTTTCGGGCAGTTCTGTAGGCGCGCAAGGCATTGTGGCGTTGTGGGATTCTATTCCGTTTAGCCCTAAAAACAACGACAGCATTTTGTCGAAATTCAGCCACAATGCGTTTCAGCACAATTTTTTGTCGGGTAATTTGGCAGATGTCTTTTTCAAAGACAATATTGCCGCGTTTTGGCCTTCGACGGGCGATTTTAACCCGTTGACCTTAGGCCGTGGCGACCGCAATCACCGCTTGCAACACGAGGAAGCGGTTAGAATTGACAACGCTTTGGCAGGCAACGACCAAAACACGGATGGCTATTCGTATTGGTCATTATTGAAGGCATTTAGCTTGAAACCCATTAAAAACTGTTCGGCAAATGCGCCTTTTTGGTCGTTTTATTACGATTATGCGACCAATAAACCACGTTACGACGTGCCTTTGTTGTTTGCAAATACCTGTCAAGTGCAAGGCGGCAAGCGGAGTTTTGTTAGTCCCGTTCAAAATGACTCAAAACTGTTTACCAACACGTTTGATTTGACAAAATGCTTGATAAACCATAAAAAATCCATCAGTTTGACGGGGGCGGCGAATCTGTCAGAGTTGTTTCCGTATTTGAGTATGTCGAGCCGTTTTGCGGTGAAAGATGCCTTAGAAATTAACTTCGTTGACGGCGGATACTACGAAAATTACGGCTTGACAACGGCTTATGAACTTATCCGTTTTTGCGCCGATTCGTTGAAAACACTACCCAAATACAAGGGCATTCGGCTGCATTTGATAGCGATTATCAACAGTCAAGACGCTGTTTCGGACAACACGATTCAAGGCATCAACCAAATTACCGCGCCCGTTCAAGCAATTATGGGGTCTATTTTTGGCGGTCATGCCGACCATAAACGCTTAGAAATGCGTGCTAAAAGTGGCCGCGATGGCTTTAATTTTCATGAAATACAATTGCCTTACGGCGAAGATGAAAAAGACCTTGTGGCGTTAAGTCGAATGTTGTCCATGAAATCTATGCGTTTTATGGATAAAAAAGCCCTTGAAATGCGGCAAAAGTCGGCGATGAAGGCGTTAAAATTTTGAGTTTTGCCGCCTAATGTGGTCAACTCATAGACGAAACGGCGTAAAAATTCGAGAAAGGTTTGTTTTTATTTTTTGAAAAATTTTCAATTTTTCAAAAAATAAAAACAAACCACTTCCTTCCCGTTGCTACGTGTGCCATTAAGCAATCAACAGGAAATCGGAATTTTACCTCATTTCATGTGTAGCAAGCAAGGGCGACCGTGCTTCACGGTCGCCCTTGCTTGTTATCTCACCAAACCAATCAGCGTTCGGTAGTCGTCAAAACGGGCTTCGGTTTTCTTCATTTCTAGGACTTCCAATAGCTCCATCCCATACAATTCTTCCAACTGTTTTTCAGTCGTTGCCGTTCGGATTTCGACCTTACCTGATTGCACTTGTTGCAGTCGCCACTCGTAGGTTTTGAGCATTTTATGCCAAATATTTCTATTTATCATAAACGCGTCGTCTTCGGCAGCAAGCGGCTTGATTTCGGCGAAAGCGTGGGTATTTCTAGCCAAAAGTCGAGCGGTTTCAATGATAAAATAGGCGGTATGCGCCCAATCATCTTCCTCTGTCAGCAAGCGGCTGTACATAACGAGTTGTAAATCTTCGCCATTTTTAATCAATTGTTCCCGATAACTTCTGCCACCCCATTTTAAATCCAAGACGCATTTTTCGTTGTTTCTGACCAAAACCACGTCCGCTTTGCCTTTCACGGGCGTTTCAGAAAACTTGCCTGATAGGTCTTTTTCGGTCGCTTCCACTTGCCAACCGTTGCGCTGAATATGCTCAATTAACGTCCAAATCGCGTGTTTAACTTGACGGACAAATTGGGCGCGTTCGGGTTCTAAACCGTACATCAAAAGCGGGGCAGCTTCCAAACGCATCAACTTTTGTTGCCGTTCGTTGACCCACTCTTCTACATCGGCGCGTGTCCAACCGTTGATGTCTTCTTTCAAAACCAATTCAAAAAAGCGGTGTGCGAGGTTGCCTTTTAAGGTATTTTCCTTGACAATTGACAAAATTGGCGACTTAACCAACCGCGCTTTGTGCTTAAAAACCCATTGATGCGGGTAATAAAATAGGCTTTCCAAACTCGTCAAGGTTTCATATTCGCGGCTCGTCAAGAGTTTAGAATAAACATCAATTTGAGGGTTCACCCTGCCCAAACGATGGAAATACAACTTCACATTTTTAGGCGTTTTGAAAAATTGTTTCAAAAATTCGACCCCCTCAGTATTGACATCCGTTTTGACGAAAATTGGCTCTAAATTACCAAAACAAGCGCGTAAATGACTGAAAAGCGGGTGTTCTGCCGCCGATTCACCGTTGTTTCTTTTAGAGAAAACCAAGCACAAACGCCCCGAAACCCGCACAATAGGCTGAATGCGCGACCACAACATCAAGGCGTTTTCATCTTGCGGCGATTGCAAGGCGATGCCATTTTTTTTCAGAAATTCGACCTCATCGGCATACCAACGGCTGAAAAAATGTACCCCCTCAGTATCTGACCAATTCCACCAAATCAAAGACTCTGTTGCGGATAACAAACAATCGCCATGCGCCACGTAGGGATAATGCCCCAATTCCGTCGGACGTGGTAAAACGGGCGTTGGTTCGTAAATCGTTCTGATGATGCGTTCCAGCTCCAAATACGTCAAAAAGGCTTCACTTTTAGGCAATTCATCGAGATATTCTTCAATCCGACGGGCTTGTTCTGCCAAAACGGTGAGGCTCACATTGGGCCGTTGCGTTTTTGATGAAGCCTCGAAAGCCTCCCGCGCCCAATCTTTCAAAAAGCGGAAAATGCTTGTAATTTCGTCTTTCGGCGCGCTTTTGCCGATGTCATACGTGTTTTTGCCTCTACTAAACCAAAAATCGTATTGGTGCTTGATTTTTCCAACGTTGAGCGTTGGGTCGGCAACGGCTTTTTCGTTGAGTTTAGCAAAATATTTATTGATAGATGCGTGCCACCACTCATTACCGATGCCAGGCCGCGCCGAAATCGACTTAGCAATCTCATTAGCCAAATCGTCGTCTAACGGCTTTGCGGGCATTGTGACAAATTCTAATATTTTGCTTGGGTCAAGCGGTCGCCAAAGAAAGGTTGTGACCAATTTCAAAAGCTGCAAAGTCGGGCGGCCCAATGACGTTGACACCAAGCCAAACGACGGTAAACCATTGTGTATCAATGCATCATCAAGCGTTCGGCTTGAATCGGGAATGATAAACGTGGGTTTAAAATCTTCATTTTTGAATAAAATATTGGATACAAACGCCGCCGCTTCAATGTCGTTAGTGGCTTCCAAAATCAGCAAACTACCATCGGCTTTGAGCGGTTGCTTTTTACCACGTTCTAGTTTATTTTCTACAAAATTTTTAAACGTATTCAAATCCGACGCCGCTTCATTCGCATTGAAAAGGTCGAGCTTGGGTTTATCCAATTTGGCTATTTCTAACTGCTTGATGGCCACGTTTTTGCTTTTTAATACATCAAAAAGCCTTTTATACTGAGGGGGTAAAAATTCAATCGGTTCATTGACAAAAAGCGTTTCAATGGGCAATGCCCTCGTTGTCAAAGCCTTCAAAATGGCTTCAAAACGTTCAGTTTCGTCATAAATCAGCTTAGTTTGGCCATTTTCATCGGTCAAAAACTGTGCTTCAATGTCGGCCAAAACCTTCAAACGGATGGGCGCATTTGCATCACTATATAACGTGTGCATTTTATCCAACGACCAACCCGCCGCGAGAAGTTCATCGCGTCGCGCTAAAAGATTTTGCGCCGTTGCCAATTGGTCAGCGTAGAAAGATTTTGCGTAAAATACAGAGGGGGTCGTTTTTTGATAGCGCGACAGGGCTTGACGGTATTGTTCCACGCGGATATGTTCCACGCGCTCGGGATGCCCGTCGAGGCCAAGTTGCGTTTCAAACCACCGCAACAACGACCGACATCCGAGATACACATGACCGCTTCGCATAAGCGGATGCGGCTGCGTTCCCGCGTCGAAATGAAGACCAAAATAGAGATTTAACAACAAAATGTAGGTATTTTACGAACTAATTGAACAAAAAAATCTTATTTCTTCACAATCTTAAAGTTATCCACTCCAATTTTCAGTACATAAATGCCCGTTGCCAAGCCACTCAAATCAATTTCCGAAGGCATAACATTAAAAGATTGAACCACACGCCCAACATTATCCGTCAAAACACCCCCCTCAGTAGTTGAGGCATTTTGAACGTACAAACGGTCAGAAACAGGGTTTGGAAAGACCGAAACGCGCTTTGTACCGTCTTGGATTTTGATGGATTGAATGGCCGTATATTTAAAATCTTGATTCATATCGACTTGTCGCAAACGGTAATAAAACGTGCCATTCGACAAATTTTTATCCACAAAACTGTAAGACATTGGCACTGACGTTGTGCCATTGCCTTTTACGCGACCAATTTCGACAAAGTTCTGTCCATCAAAACTCCGCTCAATGGCAAAATAGGCATTGTCCTTTTCAGACGCCGTTTTCCAAGCCAAAAGCGCGGCGTGTCCTTGATTTTTAACCGAAAAGTCCACCAATTCAACAGGAATGACAGTTGACCAACCCACAAAACCTTCGGGCGGTGTGGGCAATTGAACGTCCGTAAAAATGCGGTATTCACCTGCCGCGAGGTTGATAGTTTGATTCGCTCCTGTACTAAAAACGTTGAAAGGTTGCCCCGTCATATAGTCGTACCAAGTGCCTGTATTTTGGAAATAAGGCGGTAAAGTTTGCGCCACAACGTCGAAATTGCCAACAACGGTTACTTGAAAAGGCCCACCCGACGGGCTTAAATGCAAGTGTTTGTGGTACCACGGCGAGCCGTTCATGTCCGCAGGATTGTGGTTGCTTGTGCTAAAAACGGTTGGATATTGCGTCCGCAACTTAATAAGATTCGCCGTTACTTTGAACAAACGTAAACGTTCAGCATTGCTCAATGCGTGCCAAATCGGTGGTTTGCCCGACGTTCTGCCGCCGTAGCTGTCAATGCTGTAATCATAGCCCAACTCATCGAACATCCACAACATTTTGGCACCGGGAGCGGTGTATAAAAACGCATTGAGCAATTCCATACGCCGCAAAGCCGTTGCCGTTTGCCGCGTCGAATAGCCCGCAATTTGATTGCCATTGTTGTAACATTCCACCATCATCCGCTCTTCGTCGTGGCTGACGGCATAAATCACGGGACGGTCGTAGTTGTCCCACGACCGAAACGATGTGCTTTTGGTTGACAAAACGTCCAAATTGCTCGTTGATGAATGGCCCATTGCCGCTTGTTTGGCGTTTGTGTGAAATTTTGTCCACAACATCATGCCGTTCGCGCCCAACTCTTGTTCTTCTTGGGCTTCGCACAAATGTTCCAAAATCATGTACATCCCTGGGGCTTGCGCCTGTACGAAGCTGTTGTATTCCTTCAAAATGGCAATCCGCGAAGCGTCGTAACCACTAAAACACGTGGCATCGAACTGACTGCCGCCGCAACGGTCGTTTTGCGTAAAACCCTTCGACAAATCCAAACGAAAACCGTCCACGCGAAACTCGTCCATCCAATATTTAAACGCCGCTTTAACGTATTCCTTCGTCCAACCACTTTCGTGGTTCAAATCGGGCGTCGGACTGTACAAATGCCGACTATCAGGATTCACCCACGGATTGCCGACGGCAGGTTTTGACCCCGCCTCGTTCCAATACATCCGACACAAAGGCGAAGTGCCTGAAATGTGGTTAAACGTCACGTCTAAAATGACCGAAATGCCGTTTTGATGCGCCAAATCAATCAATTCTTTCAATTTATTGGCAGGGCCATAATACTTATCCAAGCCCATGTAAAATTCGGGATTGTAGCCCCAAGAGTCGTTGTTTTCAAACTCTTGAACGGGCATCAGTTGAATCGCATTAACGCCCAAACGCTTGATGTGGTCGAACGAATCAATGACGGCTTGAAACGAATGTTTGGTCGTATAATCCCGAACCAACAGCTCATAAATCACCAAACTCGCCTTAAACGGACGGTTGTGGCTGGCAACTTGCCAATTGTACGGCGTTTTTTGATGCTCATAAATCGTCACGTAGCCGCTACGACCCGCAGGATAAGCGGGTTTGTTTGGAAAAACCGTTGACGATACGCCCGCATCGTCGTTAGGGTCAAGAATTGTGCGGCTGTAAGGGTCAGCAACAACGATACCATCGACATTAAATTGATATAAATACGTCTGATTGGCCGTAAAACCGCCGACTGTCAACCAAAACAAGTTGCCGTCGGTACTGCGTTTCATCAACGATGTGTTGTCCAAAGCCCAATTATTCCAACTTGCAGGAATGTACGCGAAGGGCTTGTTTGGTGCGCGAAGGGCGAAAGTCACCGTGCCGTCGCCGTTGTCTTTGAAGCCAGGGACAGTTCCCGCAGGTGGGTTTTCGACCGTCACGTCGGGTAAAGCAGCGTAAGTGAATGTCTTGTCAGTTTCGTTCAAACCCGCTTGACTAGCCCGAAATGTAACGGTGTGCGTGCCAGGATTATTAGCTACAATAGTATGACTAATAGATGTACCGCCATTAACAGGTGGCCGAATACTTGACCCATTAACAAGCAACCGCAAATTGCCCGTTACTGAAGTAGCGCATTGCACGTTGATTGTCGCGCCAATCGGTACAGTCATGCTCGCTACTGAGGGGGTGATAATTTTGGTTTGGAAACTCGTGCCATCCCAAATATCTTGATAAATATCGCCTTCGGCAGACGTTTTACCCACCAAATTACTAGCGGCGTTGCGGAAAACCATGCCCAATTTTGGCGGCACAATCCCCGCAGGAATGCTGTAATACGACCGCACATTGAGCGTTTTTTGATGCTGACCGCCGCCAATATCCGTCATTAAAGTCGTGGCGTTGTTTGTTCCCCACGTCTGCATGGCATTTGGCCACCCGTTTGGCGAAGCCGCCGACGTGTAGCCCGTATGTAAGTACACGGGCGTCGTGCTGCTTAAAGCCGCGTTGCCTTGTGCAGCATTGTAGGTGATGGTAATGTTATCGTCCACGGTCGGGAAAGTCGGTGTGACGGTAATTTGTGCCTCGATACTGAGGGGGGCTACCACGAAAATGGTAAAGACTGTAAGGAGAAAATTCTGGATTCTGTACATTCTAAGACGTTGTTGCTTTTTTTTCATAATTATAGTTTGATTAAATTCTTCATAATTGATGAAGATATTTTATTTTATTTTACTATCAGGTTTGCCCTAACGGGTTTTGTCATTCAGAAGAATCTCTATTTTGTAGGTTATAGTACATTAAAATCTACAAAATAGAGATTCTTCTGAATGACAAACTAAAAAACGTGTAAAAGTAACACTTAGGGTCATATAACAAATAGTTGTTTGTGTAAAATTCCTTTAAAACAAAAAACTCAACCCATCATACGCCAACGCTACGCCTTCGGGCAAGGTTGGATTAATGTCTGCCACTTTACCCATGTGGTGGCTACAATGAATAAAATAAGCGCGTTCAGGCTTCACCTCGGCCACAATGTCAAGGGCTTGACGGAGGTTCAAATGCGCATGGTGTTCGTTGTGGTGGAGCGCGTCGAGGATAAGGATTTTAGTGCCTCTAATTTTCTCAAATTCTTGATTGTCAATGGCTTTACAATCCGTAATATACGTTAATGTGTCAAACCTAAACCCTAAAATCGGTAAGCTACCGTGCATGATTTCAATGGGCTGAATCGCGCAATCATTAATCGTTATCACGGCATCTTTACTAATCGTTATCAGCTCCAATTGCGGCGCGCCAGGGTACGGATTTTTGGCAAAAGCGTAGTCAAAATGGGCTTTTAAAGCCGTTTGTACTGAGGGGGTCGCGTAAAGCGGCATGGCGCGTTTTTGTCTGAAATTGAATGGCCGAACATCATCAAGCCCCGCCGTGTGGTCGCTGTGTTCGTGTGTAAAAAGAATCCCGTCGAGGTGCGCAATCGGCGTTCTGAGCAATTGCTGTCTAAAATCTGGCCCCGCGTCGATGATGATATTCGTCGTAACACCTTGATTGTCAATACTTATTAAGGCCGAACACCGCAGCCGATTGTCGCGTGGGTCGTCCGATGTGCAAACTGCACACGTGCAGCCGATGACAGGCACGCCTTGCGAAGTCCCCGTTCCGAGAAAGGTAAAACGGCGGGTTGCAGGATTGGAATATTGAGGTATTGGGATATTGGGCGGTAGCGTCATTTTATTCCTATTTTATGGGGCGAAGGTCTTTATTTTACTCAAATAACTCAACAACTACCCCCTCAGTATTTTGACTAAAAAAGCCGTGCTTGATGCATCTAGCACGGCTTTTTTAGTCAAAATAACGGACTTTTTGAAAATTTCAATGGTTAAAACATTTGCAAAATCTTTCATATTTCGTAAATGTGTGTCTTAGGAACGATGAATTAATAAAACCGTATTTTTTAACGGAATTATCGGCTTTGTGGTACAAAAGCTTTTTTCAATAATTAATAATTTGTAACTCATTGATTATCAATACGGTTCAACGTTCGGGGAACTT